>JAOACK010000031.1 GCA_026417875.1 Thermodesulfovibrionales bacterium
AATTCATTGTTAATTATGGAGGATACACCCTTTTTTCTTTAATTTTCAATTTTACACAGAAAATTTTACATTACCTAAATAGTATCATTGTTGCAAAATTTATAAAATTTTAATTATATTTATATAAAGTTCTACCTCTAGGTAGAGATATAATTATGATTAAGAAAGGAGGAACCATGAAGAGATTGGGCTTATTTTTAATATTTCTAGTTGCATTGACTGTGATAGCCCTGCCAGTCTTTTCCCAGACTGATAAGCCTAAGATTGCACCAATCTGCAAACAGTGCCATGCACCTGATGAAAAGGTTCTAAGAGGATCATTCGTAAATGTTTCTCAAAAAGCCGGGACAATACAGGTCCAGATAGGTCCTGCTGCCTGGATTGTGAAATATGATGATAATACAAAGGTAATCGGAGCTGAAAAGATTACCAAGATAGCAAAGGAAAAAGAGGTTGCTATTGAGATTGAAGAAAGACAGGGACAGCTCTATGCAAAAACAGTTTCAGTAAAACCACCTGCCAGGGTTCCAGAGGAAAAACTTATTAGTGTTGAGGAACTGTCAAAACTCATTGAGCTCGGTCCTGAGAAGGGTAAATTCTTTTTAGTAGATTCAAGGCCAGCTCCTCGCTATCATGAGGGACATATTCCTTATGCTGTATCAATCTATGATGCTGAATTTGATAAGCACATAGATAAGCTTCCAAAGGACAAGGATATACTTTTGATATTCTATTGCGGTGGTGTGACCTGAAGGCTGAGTCCTAACTCTGCCAGTAAGGCAGAGAGACTCGGATATAAGAATGTTAAGGTCTTTCATGATGGCATGCCTGAATGGAAAAAGGCAGGCAAACTTGTCTTATCCACTATAAACTTTGTAAAGGACAATCTTGACAAGGATATACCTCAGGTGCTGATAGATCTGAGACCGTTAGAAGAGGCAATAAAGGGCCATATTCCTGGCGCTGTGTCCGTACCTGCTGATAGGATTGTTACCATGAAGGATAAATTTCCTGCTGATAAAAAGGCACCAATTATTTTGTACAGCACTGACACTGGCTCTTCAATTGAAGCCTTCAGCATTGTAAGGGCATGGGGTTATACAAATGCTACTGTTTTAAAGGATGGAATAGAGGCCTGGAAAAAGGCAGGGTACAGTATTTCACAGGGTAAACCTGCTGAAGTCATAGTTTATGTTCCAAAACCAAGACCAGGTGAGATACTCATCGAAGAGTTCAAACAGATTGCTGAAACACTTCCTCCTGACAAGTTTATACTTGATGTAAGGGATGAAGATGAGGCAATGCATGGAATGCTCAGAGGAGCAAAGAACATCCCAACACAGGAAATACCTGAAAGACTTTCAGAAATACCTAAGGACAAGGAGATTATCACGCACTGTGTAACAGGCGTGAGGGCCGAGATGGCCTATCATATTCTTAAAGAAGCTGGCTATAAAGTTAGATTCCTAAACGCAAATATTAAAATTGACAAAGATGGAAAATACGAGATCAGCAAAGAATAGTCTTGAATAAGAAGCAGGTTTTAAAGTATAATTCTTTAAAAGATAAAGGGGAGTAGCCTTAAAGAGTAGTATCGTCAGCACGGCTAATGCCCGGTACTGCTCGTCGCACCAAACGACAGGCAAGACCTTTATCACAGGCAAACTGTGGTAAAGGTCTTTTTTATTGATAAAAGTTTTTCCATCTTATAGTCACATAAATTCAAGGAGGTATGAGATGAAGTGTCCAAGATGTAATGATGAACTGATAGAGACAGTAAAACACGGTGTTGTACTGGACCACTGTCCTTCCTGCGGTGGTCTATGGCTTGACAAAGGTGAGCTTGCAAAGATCATAAACCATATTAAACAGGCCGAGGCTTCACTTGATGAAGAATTCAGGCCTTTATGGAAAGAAAAACATGATTATTATGAAAAATATAGGTATAAAAAGAAATCAACCTTTGAAAGGATATTTGATCTCTTTGATTAAAGATGAATAAACTTGTGCTTACAACAATAAGACAGGTAAGGAGACTGATTATTGCCGTAATCGGATTTACTGTTCTTGCAATTGGACTTGCAATGATTGTATTACCAGGACCTGCCTTTATTGTAATTCCCCTAGGTCTTGGAATTCTTGGCATTGAATTTATCTGGGCAAGAAAATTACTGGACAGGATTAAATCAAGGATAAACAGAAAAAATCCAGAACAATCAATATTAAGATAAATTTAGGAGATATTATTATGCACTGGTATCAGAAAGATTTGAAACAGATTTTTGAAGAACTCAAAACTTCTCCTCAGGGTCTCTCCTCAGAAGAGGCGGCGAGTCGTCTTGAGCAGTTCGGTCCAAATGAGCTCAAGGAGAAGAAGAAAAGATCTCCTATGATGATGTTCTTTGATCAATTTAAGGATTTCATGATCCTTGTTCTTATTGCAGCCGCAATCATTTCCGGAATTGTTGGAGATCTTATAGATACAGTTGCAATAGTCGTAATTGTAATACTCAATGCCATAATCGGCTTTATTCAGGAGTACAGGGCTGAAAAGGCAATGGCAGCACTTAAGAAGATGGCTGCACCTGTTGCAACTGTAAGAAGAGACGGAATGGCTGTAAATATACCTGCATCACAACTTACACCCGGTGATGTTGTAATACTTGAGGCTGGTAAGGTTGTACCGGCTGATATGAGATTGATTGAAAGTGCTCAGCTAAAAGTAGATGAGGCTGTTCTGACCGGTGAGTCTGTGCCTGTTGAAAAGCATTCGAGAACCCTTCATGATGAGCATCTGCCCATAGGTGACAGGAAAAACATGGTTTATAAAGGTACTGTGGTAACTTACGGTCGCGGTATTGGAGTAGTCACAGGAACGGGTATGGAGACAGAAATTGGCAGGATTGCCAGCATGCTACAGGAAGAAGAGGAGGCAAAAACACCTCTTCAAAAAAGGCTGGCTGTCTTTGGCCAGAAGCTTTCAATCTCTGCAATTGCTATTTGCGGGCTTCTTTTTGCTATAGGTATTCTCCGGGGAGAAGAGATACTTTTGATGTTTATGACAGCTTTAACTTTGATAGTTGCTGCTGTACCTGAGGCACTGCCTGCAGTTGTGACCATTTCCCTTGCCCTTGGTGCTAAAAAGATGGTAAAGCAGAATGTTCTTATAAGGAAACTGGCTGCTGTGGAAACACTTGGCTCTGTTACTTACATCTGCTCTGATAAAACAGGAACGCTTACATTGAATAAAATGAGTGTAGTAGAAATATGGGTGAATAGAAAAATTTACAACCTAGAAAATCATAATGTAAAGGAGAAATTTATATATCAGCAACAAACCCCATTCTACCAATTTATGACTGCCCTTGCTCTCAGTAATGATGCACAAATGGTCTCAGATGGAAGTCTTATTGGAGATCCAACAGAAACAGCACTTTATAAAATTGCTCAGGAGTTCGGATTTCACAAAAGGGATCTTGAAAAAATCTTACCACGCGCGGCAGAAATACCTTTTGATTCAGATAGAAAATGTATGACAACTATACATAGACTGACACAGGATATAGTTGAAGGAATACAAAGCCTGCATGAACAGTCCAGGTTATTTGAAAATGCTCAGTTTATCTCTTTCACTAAGGGCGCAATTGAGGTGCTTCTTGACAGGTCAATAAACATTATAACCTCTGAAGGTCTACAGCCACTTGTGAAGGATGAAATACTAAGTGTAAGCGAGAAGATGTCAGCAGATGGTCTCAGGGTTCTTGGAATAGCTATGAGGACATGGAATGTACTCCCTGAGAATCTATCATATGAAGATGTTGAAGCAGGCCTTACAATTCTGGGCCTTGTAGGATTGATGGATCCTCCAAGAGAAGAGGCTAAGGAAGCAGTTAGGATATGTAAAACGGCAGGGATAAAACCTGTTATGATAACAGGTGACCATCCGCTTACTGCAAAGGCAATAGCAAAAAGACTTGATATCATAGAAGATAACGGAAAGGTATTAATCACAGGAAGTGAACTTGACAGGCTATCCTTAGAGGATTTTGAAGATAGAGTTGAGCATATAAGGGTTTACGCAAGAGTAGCTCCTGAACAGAAGCTTAAGATAGTCAAAGCATTACAGGATAAAGGGCAGTTTGTTGCCATGACAGGGGATGGTGTTAATGATGCTCCTGCTCTTAAAAAGGCAGATATTGGTATTGCTATGGGTATTACAGGTACAGATGTGGCTAAACAGGCTGCCCATATGGTTTTACTTGATGATAATTTTGCCACTATTGTTAATGCTGTGAAGGAGGGAAGGAGGATATTTGATGGCATAACCAAGATGATTCGTTATATATTATCAACAAATTCCGGAGAGATTATGCTTCTGTTTTTTGCTCCCTTATTCAACCTTCCGATGCCTTTGTTGCCCATTCATATACTCTGGCTCAATCTCATAACAGATGGGCTTCCGAGCCTTGCTTTTGCAGCAGGACCTCCTGAACCTGATATTATGAAAAGGCCTCCCAAGAACCCGAAAGAGGGTATCCTTACCTCAAGCATGATAACCGGGATACTTTGGGTAGGATTTCTTTTAGCGAGTGTAGGAATAATGCTCCAGGCAATCACCCTAAATAATGGTTTCAATACAAAATGGCAGACCATGCTCTTTACCTTTATGTGCTTGGCAGAGCTTGGAGCTGCCCTTGCACTTACATCTGAGAAGCAGTCATTTTTCAAAATGCCCCTTAGAGAGATAAAGGCTATGATAGCTGCTGTTATATTCACTTTCCTGTTACAGATGTCAATAATCTATGTGCCCTTCTTCAATCCTATATTCAAGACAGAGCCGCTCACAATAAATGAATTACTTTTTACAATTGCTATTTCATCTACTGTATTTATTGCTATTGAGATAGAAAAGTACTTTAAACGTAAAATGAGCTCTTCCTTTTGAAATGATAAAATGATATAATTGCTTTTTCTATAAAAAAATGTTTTTTGAGAAAGGAGGTTGCTATGTCAATTGTTACCCGGACAGAGATTTCAGAAATCAGACTTCTAAAAAGAGGAAAGGTAAGGGATATTTATGAGATCGATGATGCTCTTTTAATTATTGCTACTGACAGAGTTTCTGCTTTTGATGTAGTACTGCCTGATCCTATACCTGATAAGGGAAGGGTGCTTACACAGATTTCCATTTACTGGTTCAATCAGATGAAGGATATTATCGAAAACCACATCATTGCAACTGATGTAAAGGATTATCCTCAGGAGCTTCACAAATACAGAGAGCTACTTGAGGGTAGAAGCATGCTTGTTAAGAAAGCAAAACCCCTTACTGTTGAGTGCATTGTGCGAGGTTATTTATCCGGAAGTGGCTGGAAGGAATACAAGGAAAAAGGCACTGTTTGCGGTATAAAACTGCCGTCAGGGCTTCTGGAGTCTTCAAAACTTGAAGAACCCATATTCACACCAAGCACAAAGGCTGAAGAGGGCCATGATGTAAATATAACCTTTGAGGAGATGGAGAAGATCGTTGGTGAAGAACTTGCTCAGAAACTCAGAGATATAAGTCTCAGGATTTACAAAAAGGCAAGAGATATGGCTGAAAAAAAGGGTATCATAATAGCTGATACAAAGATGGAATTCGGTATACATGATGGAAAATTGATATTAATAGATGAACTTCTTACACCTGATTCATCAAGATTCTGGTCAATCAGAGATTACCAGCCTGGCCGGGCTCAGGACAGTTATGACAAACAGATAGTCCGTGATTATCTAATCTCGATAAAATGGGATAAGAAACCACCAGCTCCAAATCTTCCGGCAGAGATTATAGAAAGGACATCTCAGAGGTATAAAGAGATACTGAAGATACTTACAGAATGAAAATACCGGTATTAACAGGGCTTGATCTCATTTTGAAGTCCTGGCCAAGAAGATTTAATAATGCCAGAGTGGGTCTTCTAATAAATCCTGCTTCAGTAAACAGAAGACTCATTCATGCAATAGAGATATTTTTTAGTTCTAAAAAGTGGAAATTGATAGCCCTCTTCGGTCCACAGCATGGTCTTTGGGCTCAGACTCAGGATAATATGATTGAATGGGAAGGCTTTGTTGATAAAAAAACAGGCCTTCCTGTTTATAGCCTTTATGGAAAGACAAGAAAACCCCTTCCTGAGATGCTAAATGGTATAGATGTCTTTGTTGCTGACCTGCAGGATATAGGTTCAAGATACTACACCTTTATCTGGACCATGTGTTTGTGCATGGAGGCCTGTGAGGAGCAGGGAAAATCCTTTGTAGTCCTTGACAGACCAAATCCAGTTAATGGAATTTATATAGAAGGTCCTGTTCTTGATATTAATTACTCTTCCTTTGTTGGTCTAAAGCCTCTACCGGTAAGACATGGAATGACCATCGGAGAGATAGCCTTATACCTTAAAAAAGAGTTTTATCCTTCACTTGATCTTCAAATAATAAAAATGAGCGGTTGGAAGAGAAGGCAGTGGTTTGACCAGACAGGCCTTCCCTGGGTAATGCCCTCTCCAAATATGCCCACCCTTGAGACAGCAACAGTCTATCCAGGGATGTGCCTTCTTGAAGGTACAAATGTAAGTGAGGGTAGAGGTACTACAAGACCTTTTGAGATCTTTGGTGCACCTTTTATTGAACCGGAGAGATTGGTAAAAAGACTGGAGGAATTCAGGCTTCAAGGTCTTATCTTTAGACCTTTATTTTTTGAGCCAACATTTCATAAGTATACAGGTCAGTTGTGTGGTGGTGCCCAGATCCATGTAACAGATAGAAAGAGATTCAAATCCTTTAAGACCGGTATCGCTATACTTAAAGCTCTTTATGAACTCTATCCTGAACAATTTAGGTGGAGAAAACCTCCCTATGAATACGAATCAGAGAAGCTTCCAATAGATATTCTTACCGGTTCGCATAAACTGAGAAGTTTTATTGAGGCCGGAAAAAAACTTGAAGAGATGGAAGAATGGTGGCAGACAGAAGTTAAAGCATTTGATAAAAATGTGAGAAAAAAGTACCTTCTCTATGAAGATTAATGCTTTTATACTCGCAGCAGGACTCGGTGAAAGGCTGAGACCTCTTACAGAGAGTATTCCTAAACCACTTTTACCTTTATTCGGTAGACCTGTTCTTGACCGTATTATTGAGAGGATAAGTGCACTTAATCCTGAAAAAATCGGGATCAATCTTCATCACAGGGCCTTCATGATTAAGGAGTGGCTTGATAGGCATCCTTTAAGATATAAGATAGATATATTTTATGAATATCCTCTTTATGGTACTGGTGGAGCTTTAAAGAATGCTGAATTTTTTTTAAGAGAATCAACCTTTATAGTCCATAACTCCGATATTATCACGGATACCGATCTTAAAGGTCTGCTTGATTTTCACTTTTCATCCAGAAACATTGGAACGCTTGTTGTCCATAATTATCCCAGGTTTAATAACCTTGTTGTCTCTAATGGTCTTTTAAAAGGATTAAGTTCTTGCGGAATAGAGGGAAAATTAATGGCCTTTACTGGCATAGCTATATACGAGCCGGAATTTCTTAGATTACTACCTCTCGGTTATTCCTCTGTAACAGAGGCCTGGCTCAAGGCAATTGAGTATGGATATTCTGTAGGAGTATATGATATTACTGGTGCCTACTGGAGTGATATAGGGACTCCTGAATCCTATGCGAAAACCATATATGAACTTTTGAAGATAGATGGCGAAAGCCTGTATATATCTTCATCAGTATGCACTGATCATGTGGAAATGAAGGGATTTGTCTCTATAGAATCAGGTGTGAAATTAAAAAAAGGAATTTCTCTAAGAAATGCTCTTGTCTTAAACGGCGAGGTTTCAGGTTCAATAGAAAATGCCATAACAGGCTATGGATTTACATTAAAAGTAAAAGAGAATGGATTGTTTAGTCTTCCGTACCTTATTGGAACAGGTGGCTCTGACAGAAGATATTACAGGCTTGGAGATGGAAGGGTATTGATGGAGTCTGAGCCTGATGATCCTGAATTTAAGAGATATATTGAATATTCAAGATTTTTTTTCGAACAGGGAATCAGGGTAGCAAGATTATTAAATTACAATGAAGAAAAGAATACAGCTTTTTTTGAGGATCTTGGAGATATAAGTCTCTACAGCTGGCTAAAGGGTAAAAGGGATAGGTACCTTATAGAGGATATGTATAAAAAGGTTCTCGATATTCTTGTCCAGATTCATGCCATCATGCCTGATGAATCTACTCCTTCATTTAGGGTATTTGACTATGAACACTTCAGATGGGAGACAGGATATTTTACTGAGAGATTCCTGAGACCAATTGCTGGAATTGATATTGATAGGGATTTAGAAAGGGAATTTCACGAGCTTGCTCTTATTGCAGACTCTTATCCAAAGAGGCTTATACACAGGGACTTTCAATCCCAGAATATTATGATAAAGAATGAAATACCCTATATAATTGACTATCAGGGTTCGAGGATCGGACCACCTGGATATGACCTTGCCTCCTTATTATGGGATCCCTATTACAGACTTGAAGATGTTCTGAGAGAGAAACTGATTAAATATTACATAGAAAGGGCTGAGATTATAATTCCAGATTTTAATAAAGAACTTTTTATTGAGTCACTTCCTGTAATGAAGCTCCAGAGACACATGCAGGCCCTCGGTGCCTACGGTTTTCTGTCAATGGTAAAGGGAAAGAAATATTTCATGAAACATGTACCTGAGGCCTTGAGGTTATTAAGAGAGGATATTGTAACATTAAAGGAAAGATTTAAGAATATTAACAGAATGATTGAAAGGATTAATTTTTGTATTATAATAAAGCATACCGATTACCAAGGAAAAGAGACTTAATATTAACTATTATAAACTCCTTCCAGATGTAGCACCCTCTCTCTTACTCAAAAGACTGTTAGAGCTGGAGAGCTTGAGTCCTCTGTGCTGAAGGGTTTTAAGATAAAGCTTGAAGATATATTCCAGATGCCTTAGAACTTTCTGGTATCAATACAGAAGCC
This sequence comes from Thermodesulfovibrionales bacterium, assembly GCA_026417875.1. Classification (NCBI taxonomy): domain Bacteria; kingdom Pseudomonadati; phylum Nitrospirota; class Thermodesulfovibrionia; order Thermodesulfovibrionales; species Thermodesulfovibrionales bacterium. The sequence continues at coordinate 9,054 of JAOACK010000031.1, forward strand.
GATCACCGCTCCTGCTACATCTGCCATAAAATCAATATCCAGTTTTTCTGATGTATCACCTGGTGTGTGGTAATGAGGATTCCTGAACATGGCTGTATCTGTAAGCATAAGTGCCTGAAATCCTTTGTCCCAAAAGGGTGAGTGATCGCTAAAGCGGGATTCAGGGATAAGATAACCATTGAGGGGCACAGCTTTAGAGATTGTCTTAAGTGATGGTACATTTTTTCTTGCTGATTGCTCAAAGGACTTCATTAAAGGAATTGACCTTCTGTTACTGACTATTCCGAGGAAATCTCCTCTGTCAGGACCTTTTACTAATGAAGGAAGGAGCTGGCTTCCTTCAGACCTGTTTATATATCCTACAGATTCAAGTATTACAGCCCTGTATCTAAATCCCCTTTTTTTCATTTCACTCACAAAATATTTACTTCCGATAAGAAAATTCCATGTCTCTAGCTGAGGTTCTTCAAGGGTAAAGGCAACAAATTTGATATTTTCTGCACAGGAGCTCTTTCTTATTATCCTTGCGACCTCCATCATTACAGCTACACCACTTGCATTGTCATCAGCACCAGGAGACCCATAGGCAGCATCATAATGAGCGCCAATAAGCAACCACTCCTTTTTTGAATTTATGCCATTCAGGGTAGCAATTATATTTCTGTAAGTTCTGTTACCGAACAGAAAGTTCTGCTCTTCTACAGTATAATCATATTCGGAAAAAAGGGTTTTGATATAATCAGCCCTTTTTTCAAGTTCTTCATAATTCCACCATCCATGTCTCATACCTTCAACTGAGTGAAGGATACTCTTAATATTTTCTCTGCTAACATCACCAATCATGGTTTCAGAAGTCATTTTTCCTCAATTTTTTAAAAAAATCTTTAAGAATTCTTTTGCATTCCTCCTCCATCACTCCTCCTATTACCTCTACCTGATGGTTGAGCCTCTGGTCGTTCAGAACATTATAGAGACTTTTTACAGCTCCACCTTTGGGGTCATCACATCCGTAAACAAGTCTCTTTATCCTTGCATTTAGTATCGCTCCTGCACACATTATGCATGGCTCTTTGGTTACATATATGGTTGCTTCCTCAAGTCTCCAGTTGTTTATTTTCCTGCAGGCTTCTTTTATAGCGATAAGCTCAGCATGGGCTGTAGCATCAGGAAGGCTTTCTTTCTGATTATGTGCCCTCGCGATGACTTTTCCATCTAAAACAATAACTGCACCAACAGGTACTTCTTCTTTTTCAGATGCCTTTAATGCCTCCTCTATGGCAAATTTAATGAAATCCAGGTCAGTCATGAATTAGTATATCAGAATCTTTTAGATGGAAAGGGAGGGCATTGCCCTCCCTCAGTATTTTCATTTGCCGGTCTTTGAAAGGCTTATGCGCTTTGAATACCTCTGCCAGAGGAATGGACTGTCTGTTTTTGTACCAAAAGGCAGATACCACAGCTCTACATCAATATCCAGATCATAGGAGAGGATTTTACGTACAGGCTTGCCACCCTCCATAGTCTCTTCAGCCGGGAATGGTATCTCGAATTTTTCTGAAAGAGTCTTATGGGGCGGAAGGCTAGAATCTCTGATTATTCCGCTTTTTTCATAAGGGCCTCTACCCATCCTGTCACCCCTTCCCAGCTGCTGGGGTACAGGCATGTAGATCTTTGATGCCCTGAATACCTCTTTTCCATCAGGTGTTTTTGCGGTCACTTCCAGGACCACCCTGTTTGGAGTTGGTCAGCCATCCGGAATGGCATGTCCTGCTTTATTCGTGATATCAACCTCAACAAATGCTTGAGGAACAATCTTTGCACCATCCCGCCAGTAAAGACCGTAGGCGTTAACATAGAAATCCACTGCAAGTCTCTGCATCTCAGGCGATCTGTAACTCTCCATATCATGACCGAGTCCGCTCTTTCTCATATGACAGTCCTGACAGTCCTCTGTGCCACCTTCTGCCCTGTATGACCAGAGATAGCTTCCATAAAGGGTACCGCACTGGGAAGGGTTGTCAAGCTCAAAATTCGGTCCAAGTCCGTGACACTGACCGCAGATTATGGACTCTCCTATAATCGGGCTTGTCTTTAATTTTGGATGTTCTGGCGAAGGATGGAAGCCATCCTTTGAGCCATAAACAGCATTTTTTTCCGGATAACCGTCAACCCATTTATGTACTATTGCATTTCTCTGATGACAGATAAGGCAGTTGATGTTAAGTTTTTTGAGCACTGCTTCTGCTTTTTCTGACTCTGCTGGACTTCCCTCTATAAAGGCATAGACATTTTTGATTATCTCCTGTGCTACACTGTCCTCTGCTTCTTCGAGCTGGGGGAGATGGCATTTCATGCATATCATGAGATGTTTTACCTTAACATCCTCAGGTTTTTTAACACCTGAATAAGGCCATTCCATAAGACCGTTAATGACAGTGGTTCTAAGAGTTGCCGCTGTTCTGCCTGTTCCAAATATGGAGCGTGAGTGCAATGACTTTTCCCATTCAAGATAGATCTTTTCGTGGCAGGTCTTACAGCCTGTTGAATCATACCTCTTTATAAGCTCATCAATGGTTTTTGCCTTTTTGATTTCTTCTGAAATGGCGGTGCCTGGTATATATAATAGGGAGATAAAGATCAATATGATTAAGTACTTGATAACCTTCATTAATACCTCCTACAATAATTTAACTGGCATGAAAAAGTTCTGTTCACCTCCTTTCCGCCTGATTTTGAAATGATAATCACTATTATTAATTCAAGTCAAGTTATGATTTTAGAACAAGATGTGATAACATACATGTATGGAATTTCTTAAATTAATAGTCATAATCTTTGGTGTATCCCTTCTGGTTGTGATGCTTTTTCATAGGTTGAGACTTCCTTCAATTATTGGATTTTTAATATCTGGCATAATAATCGGACCCCATGGTATTGGAATTATAAAAGATACTCACGCAATTGAGACCCTGGCAGAGATTGGCGTTATTCTTCTCCTCTTTACTGTTGGTATAGAATTTTCTCTTGAAAAACTTCTTAGAATGAAAAAGGTTGTCCTGGGTGCCGGTCTAATCCAGGTGGTATCTGCTATTCTGCTGAGTTCCTTACTTTCCTATGCTGTTGGTTTAAGCCTGAAAACCTCCCTTCTTTTCGGAGCACTTATATCCCTCAGCAGCACAGCCATTGTTCTTAAGTTATTCTCTGACAGGGCAGAGCTTGACACACCACATGGAAGACTGGGTACAGGCATTCTTATTTTTCAGGACCTCTGTGTTGTCCCTTTCATGCTTTTTATACCCCTGCTTTCAGGTGAAGAGGTTAGAATTACAGAAATATTCATAAAGCTCTCCAAAGCAGTTTTTATTATATTAATGGTTCTTCTCAGTGCAAGATGGCTTGTGCCTTTCATACTTTATCAGATAGTAAAAACAAAGAGCAGAGAACTTTTTATTACATCCATTATAGTTATCTGTCTGGGTATAGCCTTTATTACATCAAGATTCGGTCTTTCTTTTGCCCTTGGAGCCTTTATTGCGGGCCTCATAATATCTGAATCAGAATATTCCCATCAGGCTACAGCTGATATACTGCCATTTAAGGAAAGCTTCATGGCATTATTTTTTATATCTATTGGAATGCTTATGGATATGGAAGTCCTTTCAGGAAATTGCCTTAATATAGCCCTGACAATCCTCTTTATAATAATCCTGAAAATCATTACCACTACAGGTGCTGGTATTATTATTGGTAAACCTTTAAGAACCTCTATTATTACTGGACTTGCACTTTTCCAGGTAGGAGAGTTTTCCTTTGTTCTTGCAAATCAGGCAAGGGCTCTTAATCTTATGTCCTTTGAGTTTTATCAGATATTTTTGTCATCTGCTGTGATTACCATGTTATTAACTCCCTTTACGATAATCTTTGCACCCGCCCTGTCTGGATTTTTAACAGGAAGTAATATTATCAGACGTGCCTTGAGGATAAAAAAATTTTCAGAGTCAGAGGGTTATCCAAGAAAAAAGCACGACCATGTAGTAATAATCGGTTTTGGACTTAACGGAAGGAATCTTGCGAGGGTTCTGAGGGAAGCCGGGATTCCTTATGTGATACTGGATATGAATATTGATACAGTTATGGAGATGAAAAAGAGAGGTGAGCCTATATATTATGGTGATGGAACATCAAAGGAGATTTTAGAAAAACTCGGTGTAAAAAGAGCGAAAATCCTTGTTATAGCCATATCCGATCCTGTATCCACGAGGGCTATAGTTTCGATAGCAAGACAGGAAAATCCATCACTATTTATAATTGTAAGGACAAGGTATGTTATAGAGGTTGATGAATTAAAGAAGCTCGGTGCTGATGAAGTAATACCTGAAGAGTTTGAGACATCCATTGAAATATTTTCAAGGGTACTCCATAAATATAATGTTCCGAGAAACGTTATCTTTGAATTCATTGAAGGAATAAGGCGGGACAGTTACAGTGCCTTGAGAAAAGTTGAGCTTCCACAGAGGCATCTTGCTGAAAGGGTTGATATTTTAAAAATAATAGAGACCGAGACCTTTCTAATTAAGGACACATCTCCTGCAAAGGGACATTCCATAAAGGAACTGAATCTCAGAGCACAGACAGGTGCCTCTATAATAGCAATTCAGAGAGGTGATGAGATATTTCAGAATCCATCACCTGATTTTGTGCTTCAGGACGGAGATATTGTACTTCTTATTGGAAAAAGGTCTGATATAGAGAAGGCAATAGAGTATTTAGATTCAGGAAGTTTTGTTATATCAAAATATCATTGAGGTGGACTATGCTTTTATGGCTGGCTTTCATTACAGCAACAGCAGTAATTTTTTACTGTGGTACCAGACTTTCAAGATACGGAGATATCATTGCTGAGAAATCCGGACTCGGAAGGACATGGATAGGAGTTGTCCTTATGGCATCGGTAACATCCCTTCCCGAGCTTGTCACAGGTATAAGCTCCGTTACCTATGCCAGGGTTCCGGATATAGCAGTTGGTGATGTTCTTGGAAGCTGTGTTTTTAATCTTCTTATTCTCTCATCATTGGATGCCATATATAAGCCCGCACCCCTATCTTCAAGAGCCCATCATGGTCATGTTCTTTCCGCAGGATTTGGAATATTACTTTTAAGCATTGTCGTAGGTTCACTCCTTCTACAGGAGCATATTACACCGGTCGGCTGGATCGGGCCTTATACTTTGTTATTTATACTTATATATTTTGTTGCAATGAGATTAATATATTACTATGAAAAGAGGCAGATCAATGCCTTTGTAAAGGAGATGGCTTTGGAATTAAGATATAAGGAGGTTCCTTATAAAAAAGCAATATTAAACTATGCAATCAATGCATTCTTTGTTATAACTGCTGCAATTTTTCTTCCCAGAATCGGGGAGGGTATAGCAGAAGTAACAGGTCTGGGGCAGACCTTTGTCGGGAATATATTTATAGCACTGTCCACATCTATGCCAGAAGTAGTTGTTTCCTTTGCTGCTGTAAGGATGGGAGCACTAGACCTTGCAATTGGTAATCTTTTCGGAAGCAATATTTTTAATATATTTATACTTGCCCTTGATGATATCTTTTTTACACAGGGGCCGCTTCTCTCTTATGTAAATAAGGCTCATATATTACCTGCTGTGGCTGCAATAGTAATGACTTCGGTTGCTATAATAGGTCTTACCTACAGAGCTGAAAAAAAAGGACTCTTGCTGGCATGGGATTCTCTTTTTATGGCACTTATATATCTAATAAACTTAATGCTTCTTTACATGGTAAGATAGATTGCCTTACTATGTTTGAATTTTTTATGCTATAGCTTAAAATCTCATGTCTGGAATAATAAAGGCACTGGGAATAGTTTTCGGTGATATAGGCACAAGTCCTATATATACTATCACAGTTGTCTTCTTAATACTTGAGCCTACTGAGGCAAATGTTATCGGTGTTCTTTCATTGATCTTCTGGACACTGGTTTTTCTACCCACCATTCAATACAATGTCCTTGCAATGAGCCTGAGTATCAGAGGTGAGGGAGGTACTATAGTCCTTGCTGAGATATTTAAATCCCTTCTAAAATCAGTAAAATCAAAAACAGCAGTAGCCCTTCTTTCTTTTATAGGTGTTTCCCTCCTCATGGGTGATGGCGTAATAACACCAGCTATAAGTATTCTCAGCGCTGTTGAGGGTTCGGCTCTTATTCCAGGACTGGAGGGCATATCCCAGACAGTTATTGTTTTAATATCAATATTGATAGCAATCCTTCTTTTTGCCTTCCAGAGAAAGGGCACAGAGAGGGTTGCCTTTTCGTTCGGTCCTGTTATGGTAATATGGTTTCTATGCCTTTTGATCCTGGGTATTAATTTCATACTTAAAAATCCATCAGTCTTGAAGGCTATTAACCCTTTGTATGCCATAGAATTTCTCATTAATAACGGATGGAAGGGTTACCTGATACTTGGTGAGGTTATACTCTGTGCAACCGGTAGTGAGGCCATGTACGCAGACATGGGCCACCTCGGCTCAAGACCCATAAGGGAGGCATGGGTTTTTGTATTTACAGCCCTCACCATAAATTATTTCGGCCAGGGAGCCTTTCTTCTCAGCCATCCAGAAGCGAAAAATGTGCTTTTTGAAATGGCTCTAAACACAGTACCTCTTCTTTACGTGCCCTTTCTTTTACTTAGTATATCAGCTACCATCATAGCCTCTCAGGCAATGATAAGCGGGATGTTCAGCATCGTCTATCAGGCAATAACTACAAGAATTATGCCTGTTTTTAAGATTGATTATACATCAAAAGAATTGAGATCCCAGATATACATAGGCAGTGTGAACTGGTTTCTTCTTATAGCAGTTATATTTATCATGATTGAGTTCGGTCAGTCTTCAAAACTTGCAGCTGCCTATGGACTTGCTGTGACAGGAGACATGACAATAACAGGTCTTGCAATGATAAGCATATTCATTCTTAAAAAGAGGTACATTCCTGCTTTTTTAGCCTTTATTGTGACATTGATTGATATTACCTATTTCAGTTCAACACTTCATAAGATTCCCCATGGTGGTTACTGGTCTCTGGTTCTTGCCTTCTTTCCTCTGGTGATGATACTCCTTTTTACAGAGGGCCAGAAAAGGCTTTACAGATTTATGAATTTCATGCCGAAGGATGAATTTATATTAAAATTTGAAAGGGTCTACAGAACAAATCCCAGGATTCCTGGCACAGCCCTTTTTCTCTTAAAGGATGTCAATGAAATTCCGGCTTATATTGTTGAGACCATGTTTTTTCACGGAATTATCTATGAAGAAAATATATTTCTTTCCATTGTAAGAAGACCTGATCCATTTGGTGTAACAGGATTTTTTAAAGAGGACCTGTGCTGCGGTATAAGGGTCTTCGAGATACATATGGGTTACATGGAGGTTGTTAATGTTGAGGAGATATTGAGGGAAAACGGTATTGAAGAAAGGGCTATATTTTATGGGCTTGAAGACATTAGCGCAAAAGGTCTTATCTGGAAGGCTTATTCTACTATAAAGAGGATAACGCCAACATTTGTAAGTTTCTTTCAGCTTCCACCTAAGAAACTCCATGGTGTGCTTACAAGAATAGAGATGTAAAAATGATATATCGATTAAAATATTAAGGAGAAATTACCATAAAATTAACATAAAATTTACAATGAAAAAGGTTAATAATAAAATTATGAAAGATATTCTGGTTTTTGAGAGACTTCTTAAGGACTCCGTTAGGATTCACGGTCATCTCTGTCCGGGTCAGGTCATTGGTGTCAGGATGGCTTTACTTGGTTTATCACTTATAGGCATTGATGATCCAAAGGGGCACGACAGAAAAAAACTTATTGTATTTGTTGAGATGGACAGATGTGCTACGGATGCAGTCCAGAGTGTTACAGGATGCAGTCTTGGAAAAAGGACTCTTAAGTTCATCGATTATGGAAAAATGGCAGCAACCTTTTTAAATCTGAGAACCGGAAAGGCCGTAAGGGTGATAGCAAAGGAAGAGGCAAAGGAGAAGGCAATGATATATTTCCAGGATGTAGAAGATAGATATAAGGCACAGATTGAGGCATACAAAATAATGTCTGATGATGAACTTTTTGAGACAATGCCTGTAGTTGTCAGGCTCAGGCCCGAAGATATGCCCGGAAGAATTTTAAGAAGGACTAAGTGTGAAGTATGCGGTGAATATATACAGGATATGAGGGAGGTTAATATTGACGGAAAGACATTATGCAGACCATGTGCTGAGGGAGGTTACTATATTGTGGAAGACCATGCACTAACGATTCTGTAGTACCTATTAATAGATTTGCCGAGAAAAATATTCTGGTTACACAGAGTATTAATTATAATTCAAGATCCATAGATAAGGATGAAGTTGTACGTGTGGTATCTGATAAAACAAATTTAATAAACGTTATGCAAAAATGTCATAACGATATGGAGATTAAATCAAAGATCTGGATAGAGGTAGATGGAGCTCCGGTTTTTGGAAGGGGAAGGAGGTTTCTTCTGCAGGCAATCGATAGATATGGTTCAATCAACCGGGCAGCAAGAGAAATAAATATTTCTTACAGAAAGGCATGGAGTTATATAAAATCGATGGAAGAGAGACTGGGAATAAAATTGGTTGAGCGCCGTGCGGGCGGGAAAAACGGAGGCGGAGCCAGACTTACTGATAAGGCAAAGGAATTCTTAAGGAGATACGAAGTCCTTGAAGAAGGTATTAGAGAGATAGTAGACAGGAGATTCAAGAAAATTTTTCCCGGGGGTATATATGTGCGAAATAAAAGAGGAGAGAAAAAATATTAGGACAATACCTCTTTCAGAGGCTGTCGGTACAGTCCTTGCCCATGATATTACAGAGATAAGAGAGGGATTCAAGGGAAGGGCTTTCAAAAAAGGTCATATTATAAGAGAAGAAGACATTGAGCACCTGAGGAGGCTGGGCAAGGAACATCTCTATGTACTAAACATAGGACCTGATGATGTCCATGAGGATGAGGCAGCCCTTACTATTGCAGAGGCACTTATTGGTGAAGGAGTTGAACTTGAAGGAGAGCCAAAGGAAGGAAGGGTCAATATGATTGCTGCACGGGATGGTCTTCTGAAGATAAACAGGGAAGTCCTTCTGAATTTTAACACGCTCGGAGAGGTCATGTGTGCAACATTACATAACAATACAGTTGTAAGAAAAGGTCAGGTCATTGCCGGCACGAGGGCAATTCCACTTATTGTAAAGCGAGAGATCGTTGATAGGGCTGTCAGCATTTTAGAAAGCTGCAAATCTAAAAATCAATCTGGTGTTATTGAGGTCAAGAGATTAAAAAGACCGAGGGCAGGCGTGGTTATTACAGGTAATGAGGTCTATTATGGAAGGATTAAAGATGCCTTTGCACCCGTTATAATAAAAAAGATAGAGGAATATAAAGGTGAGATAGTCGGTATCTCTTACGCACCTGATGATGTTAATTTCATAGAAGCCAGACTTAGAGAGTTTATTTATAGAGGTGCAGACCTTCTTATTACTACCGGAGGAATGTCAGTTGACCCAGATGATGTTACAAGGTTTGCCGTAGCCAGGCTCGGTGCAATCGAGATGGCCTATGGTTCAGCAGTGCTTCCAGGAGCAATGTTCCTTGTAGCATATATCAGACCGGTAGACCGGCAGATCAGCAGAGCAGCAGAAAATAGTGAAGCAAATAGTTCATTAAATACTACTGAGCTATCTCATTGTTCTTCAGTGGAATCCATCCCCCTTATAGGTATCCCGGCATGTGCTATGTATCATAAGACTACAGTATTTGATATAATTCTACCAAGGATTCTTGCAGGTGAAAGGATTGGCAGATACGAGCTTGCAGAACTCGGACACGGAGGACTCTGCCTAAACTGTAAGGAATGTAGATTCCCCTTATGTCCATTTGGAAAATGAGGTGGCGCGCAGTAATTACTTTTATCTATTTTGGTGGAAAATTATCAGGGTTTATTACAAACCATACATTATTAACACCCTGTCCATTTGTATCTCCTGCTTTTTTATCATTAAAAAAGTAATAGAGTGGATAACCCCTGAAGGTTGTCTGCTTCTTGCCATCTTCCCTGGTGATTGTTCCGAAATCTTCTGCTTTTAAACCTTTTGGAGGCACAATGCTCTCACGGTAATACAAGGGCCATCTTTCAAGACAGGGTCCCGTGCATGTGCTTTTTCCTGGAGCATCTTTTTTGAACCAGTAAAGTGTTTTACCCTCAGCATCTGTAAGATATTTTCCTAATCCCTCCTTTTCCTGAATCTTAATCGCATGGTCCATAGCGCTGACTGCGTATATTGCTAAAAACAGGAAGGAGAACACAGCCATATTTAGAAGAAACCTTTTCATTGCTTTCCTCCTTTCTGCGCCACCCCTGCTTTAAGTATATCACAGAAACCCGGGGTAGTAAATCATGTAATTTTTAAAATTTTTATTGTGTAAGTGTAAGAGAACAAACAAGTATAGCCGTACCAAGGCAGTAAAGTATTCTATAAATTCATTGATTAACCTTTTCGGTGAGAGTGGCACCTCCCCAAGTTTGAATCTCATCCTCGAATAAAGAGTGTGCCCCAGAGTAAAAGACTCATACCCGAGACTTGGAGCAGTTTTATAGTATTTGCTGATACAGGTCCTATAAATTTTTGGAGAAGGATACCAGCTAAATAACCGACTGCAGTAAACAAAATAACCAGAAGTAAGGAGTCGAAGAAAGCCCGGCTTACCACAAAAGCTTTTTCTTTTTTGATACCAGAGTTTAAAATAATTTCTTTATTATAAACAGTTTCTTTAAAATTTCTCCGATTTAATTAATAATAGCAAAATACTGGAAAAGTAAATCCCGACCTTTTTAAGAATAGAATAAGCAATTGCCATTGAAATTCTCTATTAGGCTTTATCTTTTTGAGTTCACAAAATTTTCGAAATCCTTATTAGTCTTTACACTAAATATTTTCCACCATCTCCCATACACCGCAAGGGCATATCCCGGCACAGAATCCACAGCCTATGCATTTATCATCATCAACAATGTATTCATAGGAGCCGTCTCCATGCTCGATCCTCTGAATTGCTCCCCAATAACAGGCATATTCACACATGTGGCAATCCCTGCAAGTACCACAGGAAAGACACCTGTCAGCTTCTTTCTGCGGATCGGTAAAGTCAGTTCTGCAGATATCATAATACTCTGTTCTGATCCTTTCGTAGGGGATTAAACTCTTCCTTTCAAAAGAGTAGGGTGCTGACATAAGCCTTGTGTGAACGTGCTCTGCAACGACCCTTCCATGCCCTATTGCATGGGTAACAAGCC
>JAOACK010000032.1 GCA_026417875.1 Thermodesulfovibrionales bacterium
CTTTAGAGGAGATACCTTAGTGCCTTAACGTCACGCTTTTGCTCAGCAAGTAATATCAGATTTTCTAAGGATTGATCCCCATTCCTTATAGAAAAATAAATGTCAACATAGTCCTTGAGGTCTATCCTGTCAGCCAATGCACAGAGCTTATTTACACAATATCAATAAAACTATCAATCAATATGCCGTTCCGCAAAAAGGGTTGTTCTATATTCTTAAGAGGATAATAAGTAAATTCAACCTTCAGGAAAGAGCCGTTCTCAAGCTTAAAGGTAAAGATGTTTTTGTCAAAGAGCTTTGTGTAAGTAGCATCCTTTACAAAAGCAAGTGACTTTATAAATCCTTCGGGTATATAAAAAGGAACCTTTTCTGAGGAAAAGAAATCAAGGTCTTCTGAAAAAGTGCTCAAGATAGAAGGCACTTAGGGCATTTAAGCCTGAATACCTCCTTGAGCGAAGATTTTCCAAATTCCCTGAGGAAGGCTTCTGGAAGTCTGTTAGAATCAGATTATCTTCAATCCCCTTTACAGGTTCTTTCATCCCATATCTCTTTATAAAGAGCTATTAGTTTGTATTTGCCCTCTTCAAGTCTTAACCTGTCTCTATATTCAAAGAAATATGACAGTCTCTTTATATGTACAAAAGGCAGGAAAAAAATCAGCTATCCTCTATAACCTTCAGAGAAGGTCTTCTGGTGGCTCTCTGTAATCCCAGAGCAGTTCTCTAGGCAGATTTATATTTTTCATGATATTAAGATTACAGCATCTTGTGAGGTATTCATGATTTCCGATAGATATCAATTTACTGTCTGAAGTTTTATAACTATTGAAGTAAAGACATTCTATATGTTCCACGGGGAACAATTTTTAAGATTTTCTGTATTTCTGGCAATCAAAAGCAGTTTGCAAAAAGCAAAGATCTTATCCCATGCAGGATACAATTTTAAGAGTTGCAAAAAGCCCAAGTTGGCCAGAGGATTGTATTTTTCAAGATAAGTGGTTGTAGAAGTGATAGAGGCATATGAGTATGCATAAAAAGGGACATCATCATGAATAGATGGAAGGAGTGGACGAAAAAGGTTTTAATTTTTTTCCATCCTTATCCTATAATAGATTATGTCAAGTAGACCTTTCATTGCCATAATAGGAGCAGGCAGGGCTGATGACAATATCAGAAAAATCGCAGAGGAGTGTGGCTTTCTTATTGCAAAAAAAGGAGCTATACTTATATGCGGTGGGCTTGGTGGCGTAATGGAGGCTGCGGCTAAAGGAGCAAAATCAGCAGGAGGAATTACTGTGGGAATACTTCCTGCTGATTCTAAGGAAGGAGCAAATCCCTATATTGATATTCCAGTTGCTACTGGATTTGGCGAAGGAAGAAATATAATCATTGTCAGAAGTGCTGATGGACTTATTGCCATAGGAGGAGAATATGGAACGCTCTCTGAGATAGCCTTTGCCCTGAAAGCAGGAAAGCCTGTGATAGGCATAAGGACATGGGATATAAAAGGAGTCATTAAGGCAGAAACCCCTGAGGAGGCAGTAGAAAAAATGTTCAATATATTAGGAGGAAAATAATGGCAGAGCTTGGAATGGACCTTAACAGATTTATCCTTGAAGAAGAAAGAAGGTATCCAAATGCAACGGGCTCTTTAAGTCTTGCCCTGATGGCAATTGAGTCAGCTGCTAAAATCATCGCAGCCCATGTAAGGATGGCTGGTCTTGCTGATGTACTTGGTAAGAGCGGAAATATAAATGTGCATGGTGAAGAGGTCCAGAGGCTTGATGTTTTTTCAAATAATCTCATGGTGAGGCATCTTTCTGACAGCGGACAGTTTTATGCTCTTGCATCAGAGGAGATGGAAGAGGTAATCTTTCCTGAAAAGGGCAAAAATGGAAAATACATCATTGCCTTTGACCCCCTTGATGGTTCATCAAATATAGATGTGAATGTAAATGTGGGAACAATCTTTTCAATACATAGAAAAATCAAAGGCACAATAGAAGATTTTCTAGTTGAGGGAGAGACTCAGGTTGCAGCAGGATATATACTTTACGGAACATCAACCATGTTTGTTTATACTACAGGAAATGGAGTTAATGGTTTTACCCTTGACCCAGCGGTGGGATTGTTTCTCCTTTCCCATCCAGATATAAAGATACCAGCAAAGGGTAAAATCTACTCCATCAATGAATCAAATTATCATAAATGGGACGAAAAATTAAAAAAATATGTGGATAATCTAAAGGTAAGGGGATACACATCAAGATATGCAGGTGCAATGGTTGCAGATGTACACAGGGTACTCATAAAAGGTGGAGTCTTTGCCTATCCGGCGGACTCAAAGAACAAAAAGGGCAAGCTCAGATTGATTTACGAAGCATCTCCAATGGCATTAATAGTAGAGCAGGCAGGTGGAAGAGCAACAACAGGTGAAAAGGATATACTCAAGATAAAGCCCTCTAATATCCATGAAAATACTCCTGTATTCCTCGGAAGCAGAGAGGATATAGAGGAATTGCTTTTAGAAATTGGAAAGAGGGAATAGAGGTCAACCTGTTATGCTATAATATTTTGAGCCCCCTTAGCTCAGTAGGATAGAGCACAGGTTTCCTAAACCTGGTGTCGCAGGTTCGATTCCTGCAGGGGGCGCCAGCTTACTGATTAAAAGGGCTTAACCAGCCTTTAAATGACGTATAATAAGGACTACTACCTTTATAAAAATAGACTGGTAATGTCATTACTTCTGTGTAAATTCATTTAATAGGCCAATTACTGCATAGGCTATCCCTATCTATGTTTGCTGTGCAAATCCTGGTTCTGTCCTTTTTACTTCCATGAACGTCCCTTGTGAGTTGATAAGTAAACTCTGTTAAGCAGCAAAGGGAAGAACTAAAAACATAATAAAAGACAAAAAAACCGTATCTGAATCTGAGGAGGCTTGATATGGAAACATAAGAAGCTTAGCTTGAAGACTATTTTATCAAGGATACACCCTTTTGTTCTTTACTTTTCAATTTTACACATAAAGTTTTACATTACCATGGATTGTACTTGCATTTCTATATAGGCTAGAGTAAAATTTAAAAAAGCGAGAATTATAATTAAGGCAATTTAATCATGAAAAAAATCCTCCTTAAAGGAACATTTTTAGTATACCTCCTCATAGGTCTTGAGATCTTCATAATGATAAGTCCTTTTGCAGCTTACTTTTACTCCTTTTACAACCCTGTTCTTAATTATCTCTATAATTCAAAATACCTCAGCTGGCTAACAGAATTTTTTCTTCCCCATTTTGTATTTATTAAAGACCCTCTGATACAGCTTCTAGGGATTGTCCAGCTTTTAACATTCTTTTTTGGCATGTTCATCTTTTTTTATGCTGCCATTCCTCTTTATTATGCAAAATTCAGAAGAAAAGGTGTTGTAACAAAAGGCATCTACTGTAGAATAAGGCATCCTCAGTATCTTGGTCTTGCCATCGCAGGATTCGGTCTTCTTCTTTACTGGCCAAGATTTCTTATCCTGATTCTTTATATCTCTATGCTCTTTGTTTATTATTTACTGGCAAGGAATGAAGAGCAGCGCATGATAAATCAGTACGGAGAAGGATATCTTGATTATATGAAAAGGGTACCCATGTTTCTTCCTAAAAACATTGGTGGAAGATTTTATTCTTTATTTTTTAGTGGCTTGAGATCAAAGACTGCAGGAATCCTGATCCTTTATGTAATTGTTTTGAGTATATCTATATTTTTAGCCATAGTGCTCAGGAGTTATTCAATTAATAAGATTCCAGTTGTTCAAAGGGATGGAATGTCTTTTGTATCTGTATTTCCCGTTAATGAGGATGATATCTTTCATGCACTTAATGTTATCAAAGATGATAGATTAAAGGGAATCTTAAATGAGTATAATGCCGAGCTTGTTTATATCATGCCCTCTGATTTTTTCTTAATGGCAATAATAACCGACATGGAGAGACTCTATCCTGTTGAGTTTGAGAGGCCTTCTGGAAGCAACGTGTTTTTAAGGTTTTTTAAGATCTTTATTAATTACACCAAAATGCAGCTTGGATTTTATCCCGACAGTCATTATTTAAGACGGCTTATATTCCTTTCTGTAAAAGACAGAGAGGGAAATCCTTTAAAGGGAAAAGCCATCTTCGCCTTCGGTTCAAGAAGGTTTCCTCTTCTTCAAATAGATATGGATATTAAAATAGGAGAAATACTGTCCATTAAAGAACTTAAGCCAAGACATAAATGGGGAGATGCCCCTATGCCTATATTTTAAAGATGGATTATCTAATAGAGAATATTTCATTAAGAGACAGAACAGGTGTTTTTGAAGATAGAAAAGAGGCTGGGATACTTCTTTCTGAGAAGTTAATAAAGTATAAAGATTCTGGAGCCATTGTATTCGCAATTCCATCCGGTGGTGTTCCAGTAGCTGCAGAGATAGCCAGGTCATTGAATCTTAGCATGGAGCTAATAATAGTAAGAAAGATACAGGTGCCCTATAACCCTGAGGCAGGTTTTGGTTCAATGGACCCTGATGGCAATGTGCTTCTTAATAAGGAATTACTCAGCCACCTGATGTTGACAGATGAAGAAATAGAGGAACAGATAAAAAAGACTAAAGAGGTAATATCTATGCGAGAGAATCTCTTCAGGAATGCAAGGGATTATCCACCTGTTAAAGATAAGATTGTGATAATCGTTGATGACGGTCTTGCATCAGGATACACAATGCTATCAGCTATCAGGTTTTTAAAAAAAAGAGGACCTGCAAAAATAATAATAGCTGTGCCAACTGGTCTTGATAGGACTGTTGAACGAATTAAAAAAGAGGTTGATGAGATTTACTGTTTAAATGTAAGAACAGGATTATCCTTTGCTGTAGCAGATGCCTACAGGAACTGGTATGACCTTTCTGATGAAGAGGTTATCAATATTCTTAAGGATTTAAAATATAAAAGATAGTTTTTTAAAGGAAATCCTTTACTAGCAGCTTTTTATAAAAAATATTAAAAGGATTTCAAACATCATTTTTTTATGTTCTTAAGACTCTCTGCTGTTTTTTTGAAAATCTCTTCAGTGAATTTTTTCTTAGGCTCAGGTCTACAAACGGGGCAGTATGGTTCTCCTAGATCTAGGAGACAGACGTGACCTCATTCAGGACAGCAGATGCACTCATCAGCAGGTTTTTTGCAAACAGGACAGAGATTCATGACTAATTATAGCACATCGCACAGGATTTAATGATTATTGTATAATTACCGTATGCCATCAATTCAGATCCTGCCAGAACATCTCAGGAATGTCATTGCTGCTGGAGAGGTTATAGAGAGACCAGCCTCTGTTGTTAAAGAATTAATAGAAAACGCCATTGATGCGGGCTCAAGGAATATCACTGTAGAAATACTTTATGGTGGAAAAAAATTGATAAAGGTCTCTGATGATGGATGCGGTATGGACAGGGATGACGCATTACTTTCTATTGAGAGATATGCAACGAGTAAGATATCAAAAATAGAAGATCTCTTCAAACTCAAGACTCTGGGGTTCAGGGGAGAGGCACTTGCATCAATAGCTGCTGTGTCAAGGCTTACCATAGAGACAGGCATAGATACTTCCCTGCCGGGAACATTAATCGAGATTGCAGGTGGAGAGATAGAATCTATTAGGGATGCACCGCCATTAAAGGGTACAATAGTGACTGTAAGGGACCTGTTTTTCAATACACCTGCAAGAAGAAAATTCCTCAGGGCTAACTCCACAGAACTCAATCATGTTATTGAAACCGTAATCTCAGAGGCACTTGCAGACTTCAAACTCGGATTCAAACTCTTTGCTGATAATACAGAACTCCTCTTCCTTCCATCTGTTTACGAGCCGCGAGAAAGGATTACCCAGGTCTTTGGCATGGAGAGTATTGAACACATGGATGAATTTGAGCATGAATTTGATGACATGACTATTCATGCCTTCATATCAAGACCACCTGAGCTCAGGGCTAAAAAAACTAATCAGTATATATTTGTGAATCAGAGACCGGTAAGGGATCCTGTCATAACAAAGGCAGTATATGATGGCCTTTCAGGGATTCTTCCCGAGGGTAAGCATCCGCTCTTTGTTATTTATTTAAAAATTAATCCTTCAAAGGTTGACTTCAATGTTCATCCCACCAAAAGGGAGATACGATTCAGTGATAGTTCTTCTGTTTATGAATTTGTGAGGAACGCTGTAGAGAATGCCTGCGTAAAGAAGCTTAAGGTTATTCAGTTTGAAGCATCAGGTAGCTCAGATAGGTTTCATGAGCCGATCTCAGCTTCAGGTCCTATCTATGCTTACAATACAACAGATTCAGCTCATGGTCTTTTTGAAAGGGCTTCATGCTATGAGACTTCATTACCTTCAGAAAGAGATATCATTTTTTTGGGCGAGATCTTTATAATTATGTTTCAGAAGGATGGCCTTCTTATAATGGATAAACATGCAGCTCATGAGCGGGTGCTTTATGAAAGATATCTTAAAGGTGAGGTTATTCCTAAAAGACTACTCTTTCCAAAACAGGTCAGACTTCAGCCAGCGTTATACAGGAGTATACTTGATAACAAAGAAATTTTAAACGAAATGGGACTTGAGATTGAGGACTTTGGCTCAGGAACAGTGATCGTGAGGACATTGCCTGAATTTTATGATGAGAACTCTCTTCAGAGTATTCTTGATGATATAGGTTCAGTACTTAAAACCTCCGCAGAAGGAATGGATTCTGAGGAGGAAATTTTTGATAAGAAAAAGGCCCTTGCAGCAAGTCTTGCCTGTCATAAATCAATAAGGGGAAGAGATTTTTTAAATATTGAGGAGGTTAAGACACTTTACAGTGAGCTCTTAAAGGCTTCTGATCCCTATCACTGTCCTCATGGAAGGCCTACCTTAATAAAGATAACCTTAAATGAACTTCTCAAGATGTTTGGGAGGCTATAATGCATTCAACTGTAATTACTGCCAGCATATTCGGCATTGATGCCCATCCAGTGGAGGTGGAGGTTGACATTACCTCAAGGGGGCTTCCCCATTTCTCTGTTGTAGGACTTCCTGATACTGCAGTGAAGGAGTCAAAGGACAGGATAAAGGCAGCGCTGAAGAATATAGGCTTTAATATTCCATTAAAACAGATTACAGTTAATCTTGCTCCAGCAGATCTGAAAAAAGAGGGCTCATCCTTTGACCTTCCAATTGCAATAGGCATACTTATAGCTGAGGGCATTATTCCTCAGGAAAATGCAAGCAGATATCTTATTGCAGGAGAGCTCTCCCTTGACGGAAGGGTAAAGCCAATAAAAGGCGCACTTCCGATAGCAATAAAGGCAAGGAAACTCAATCTAAAGGGTCTGATAATTCCTGAGGAGAATGTTCAGGAAGCAGCAGTAATAAAGGAACTGGAGATTCTGGGAGCAGTAAGTCTTACAGATGTGATACTTCATTTAAGAAATGAAAAGATGCTCCAGCCTTTTAAAATTGATATTTCTGAGATAATGAAGAACTCCTCCATTTATGAAGATGATTTTTCAGATGTGAAGGGACAGGAGCACGCTAAGAGGGCCCTTGAGATAAGCGCCTCAGGTGGTCACAATGTCCTCATGATTGGACCACCAGGAGCAGGTAAGACAATGCTTGCAAAGAGGCTTCCAACCATAATGCCTGATATGACCTTTGAGGAGGCACTTGAGACAACAATGATATACTCAGTAGCAGGACTCATAAAGAATCAGGCTCTTATTAACATAAGACCTTTCAGATCACCCCATCATACAATCTCTGATGTAGCACTTATAGGTGGTGGACAGGTTCCGAAGCCTGGTGAGGTGAGCCTTGCTCACAATGGAGTGCTCTTTCTTGATGAGCTTCCTGAATTTAAAAGAAATGTTCTTGAGGTCCTCAGACAGCCCCTTGAGAATGGAGAGGTAACTGTATCAAGGGCTGTTGCATCTATTACCTTTCCAGCAAGATTTACCCTTGTAGCTGCAATGAATCCATGCCCCTGTGGATTCTTCGGTGACAGCAGACACCAGTGCACATGCACACAAGGTATGATACATAGATACAGGACAAGAATCTCTGGCCCCCTTCTTGACAGGATTGATATTCAGATAGAAGTTCCAGCTGTGCCATACAAGGAGCTCTCTCAGGATTATTCAGGTGAGAGGTCAGAGGTGATTCGACAGAGGGTGATAGAGGCAAGGCAGAGACAGCTTAAAAGGTTTAAGGAAGAAGGCATATACTCCAATGGGCAGATGAAGACAAGGCATATTAAAAAATACTGTAGACTCAAAGAAGAGGCACATTCCCTTCTTGATAAAGCAATGCAGAGGCTGAACCTCTCAGCAAGGGCATATACAAGGATACTGAAGGTATCAAGGACAATAGCAGATATGGATGGAAGTGATGATATACTTCCATCCCACATCTCAGAGGCAATACAGTACAGGATGATGGACAGGGTTATGATATAATTTAGCATGGCCACGTATAAAGAAATTCAGGAATGGGTTAAACAACAGTACGGGTATACTCCAAAAACATGCTGGATTGCCCATATAAATGAGATTTGTGGACTTAATCCAAGGAGAGCACCAAACAGGCAGGGAGAGAGGAAAAATCCCTGTCCACCTGAAAAAATACAATACATCAAAAAGGCTTTTGAACATTTTAATTAAATATTAAAAAAAGATTGAATTTTCATTTTCCATCATAAAGGAGGCATCATGGATATAAGGCAGTTTGTTCTTGAGAAGGCACTAAGGGCTAGGGAGGCAGCAAGGAAATTAATGAATGCCTCCACAGAAAGAAAGAATGCCTGCCTTCTCAGTATGGCAGAGCTTATTAAGAAGGAGATGAATTTTATCATTGAAGAAAATAAAAAGGATGTTGACGGAGCTAAGGCTAAAGGACTGAGTTCAGCTCTTATTGACAGGCTCACACTGAATGAAAAAAGGATCAATGAAATATGTGCAGGTCTTATGGAGGTTGCCCAGCTTCCTGACCCTGTCTTTGAGATTACTAAGATGTGGAGAAGACCAAATGGAATGCTTGTTGGCAGGATGCGTACACCAATAGGATTAATAGGCATTATCTATGAGGCAAGGCCCAATGTTACAGTAGATGCCTCAAGCCTCTGTCTTAAATCTGGCAATGCAGTTATACTAAGGGGTGGTTCAGAGGCAATTAATTCAAACAGAGCACTCGTAAATATAATGAGAAAAGCATTAAACTCCACAGGTATTCCTGAAGATGCTGTAACATTCATTGATATTCCTGAGAGAGAGGCTGTAACGGAGATGCTCAAGCTTGCTGATATTATAGACCTCATTATTCCCAGAGGTGGAGAGGGCCTCATAAGAACAGTGACAGAAAATTCGAGAATCCCTGTTCTTAAACATTACAAAGGCGTCTGTCATGTCTTTGTTGACAGGGATGCAGACCTTAAGATGGCTGAAGAGATATGTTTTAATGCAAAGGTGCAGAGGCCCGGCACATGTAATGCAATGGAGACCATGCTCGTTGATGAAGTAATTGCAGAGATGTTTCTGCCCCGGATGCTCAGAAGATTTGAGGATGCAGGTGTTGAATTGAGGGGTTGTGAAAAGACAAAAAGGATTTATCCATCTGTCATGGATGTAAAGGAAGAGGATTATTACAGTGAATATCTTGCGCTTATTCTCAATGTTAGGATTGTTAAAGATATGGATGAGGCAATGGAGCACATAGCAAAATACGGCTCGAAGCATTCTGATGCCATTGTTACTGAAAATTATGAAAAGGCTATGAGATTCCTGAGAGAGGTAGATTCTTCTGCAGTATTTGTTAATGCCTCAACCAGGCTTAATGATGGTTATCAATTCGGACTCGGTGCAGAGATAGGTATATCCACTGATAAGCTTCATGCCCGCGGACCAATGGGTCTTGAGGAGCTAACATGTACAAAGTTTATAGTACTTGGAAGTGGACAGCTGAGGCATTAGTTTGTGCTTCATCCAAAAAATGAGGTACTTGTCAGGCAGATTTATTTTACAGGCATACAGGCACTGCCAGCTGTCTGCGGAAGCGGACTTTTCATAGGACTGATAATAATCCTTCTGATCACCTCACTAGCTGGTGCTGCCTCAGCCAGCACGGTCACTAAGATTCTCCTCTGGTTGAGTTTAAGAGAGTTTGGTCCCTTTTTTACAGGTCTAATTATACTTACAAGAAGTGGCACTGCCATATCAACAGAGCTTGCAACGATGAAATTAAACAGGGAGATCTTTTATCTTGAGGCAATGGGAATAAAAACAGAAGAATATCTTTTAAAACCAAGGCTTCAGGGAATCATTTTCTCATCCTTTGTATTGACCATTTACTTCCAGATTGTTACTTTATTTGGAGGCCTATATCTTGCAAGCCTTCTTAGCCATATACCTTTTTCAGAATATGGTGAGGCCATAATTGCAAACTTTTCCTTCAGGGATGTTTTTATATCCTTTTTGAAATCCATTGTATTTGGGATGGCAATAGCAGGGTTTTCCATATGGCAGGGTCTTTCTGTTAAAAGTAGTCCAACAGAGATACCTCAGAGGGCAACAAAGGCAGTTACAGGAGGACTATTTTCCCTCTTTCTGCTGGATGGTATAATAAACCTGCTCGTAACACTTTTAAAAAGCTCTTAACGAAGAGGAATCATGGTAATAGAGGCCTTCAGAATATCCGGTATTTATCTGAAAGACCTGAGTTTTCAGATCCAGGAAGGCTCCAGAGCGGTGTTCTTTTTCAGGCAAAGGGAAAGGGGTGAGGAGCTTTTCCATATGATACTCGGAATGAAGAAACCAAAAACAGGTGAATTGAGAATCCTTCAGATTAATCCAGCGAAGTTAAGCAGGGACGGTCTTATGGAACTGAGAAAGAAAACAGGGGTCATTTTTAAGGAGGGAGGTCTTATAAGTAATTTAAGGGCATGGGAAAATCTGATCCTTCCAGCCCTTTATCACAGAAGACTATCTGGCCAGGAGGTTAAAGAAAGAGGCCTTAAAATACTTGATCAACTTGGCTTCAGAAAGGAACCCATGAGCAGGATTGCAGAACTCTCTTTATTTGAAAAAGTCCTTCTCGGCATCGGCAGGGCCTTGCTACTTGAGCCCGAGATCATAATCCTTTATTCAGCCTTTGAAGGATTGAGCCTGTCTGATAAAGAGGCCCTGATAAAAGGTATTGATAGATTGAAACAAGAAAGAACAGCCCTTTTATATATCCTTCATTCAGGTGAAGATGTAGATCTTGTTGGAAAGGAGTATGTAATTGCAGGAGATCAAGGAGACTGATCCAAGATTTCTTTTTCTTAAAGGAAAGGTATGGCTTTTCAGTGTTATAGCCCTACTATCAGGTCTTCTCCTCCTTTTTCTTATAGCAAAGGAGCGCGGGCTTTTTGTAAAAATGCAAGACGTCTACTTTATTGCTGATAGGGCTACAGGACTTTCTGTTGGAATGCCTGTCAAGGTATCTGGTTTCAAGATTGGAAGGCTGAAAGAGATGCAACTTCAGGATGATGCTTCTGTAAAGGTAATACTTTCTATAGAGAGCTCTCATATGAAATGGCTGAGAACAGATTCCTTTGCTATTCTTACAAAAGAGGGTTTAATCGGAGAATCTATAATAGAAGTAATTCCTGGCAGGGAAAGGCAGCTCAGACCAGGAGAACCGATAAGATTTGAAAGACTAAAGGGTATTGAGGAGATGGCTGGAGAGCTGAAGCAAGAGCTTACAGATATTATAGGGGGAATAAAGGAGCTCCTTGATTATATTAATTCACCCAGGGGTGAAATAAAAAGAAGCCTCTCAAATATACAGAAAGTTACAGAGAATCTGATAGAAACTACTGAATCAATGAATAAACTTCTTGAAGAGCTAAACAGAAGGGCTGTCTCCATAGGAGAAAGCACAGAAGATACCCTTGCTGAAACTAAAAGGAGGTTAGAGGAAATTTCAGGACTTATCACGACTACCAGGGAATCTATAGATCGTCTATCAAAGGAGCTTATTGATACAGCAAAGACAATTAAAGAAACAGTAGATCTTTCCTCAAAGGATATACCAGCCATTCTTGAAAATACTAGAAGAAATCTTGAGGATATTGAAGATATTCTCCAGAGCATTAAGGGATTATGGCCTGTAAGGAGTGGTATTAAGAAGATAGAGATAAAACCTCTTGAGGGAGACACCTATGAAAGATGAAAGAACTTTAAGTATAGATGATAAAGGATTCAGGCACAAGATTTACTTCATAATTATATATATGCCCCTTCTTATTAACCTTTTTCTTGCAGGTTGCTACAAAGCTCCTCCAAGTGAACCCTACAGGATTGAGGAGCTTAACAGAGCGATGGAACGAGCAGCAAAGGCCTTTGAGCGCAATGATACAGATATGGCACTCTCTCTTTATAAAGAGGCACTGAAAAGGGCTCGTCTTGTTCAGGATGATAGACTCACCCTTATAATACTTATAAATCTTTCGAGACTTCTTATCTCAGCCTCAAATATTGAAGAGGCTAATGAAGTTATAAACACTGCAAAGAGTCTTCTTAGGCGCTCTGAAGTGTTAGGGCTATCCATCCCTGAGGAGCTAAGAGAAGAATTATATCTTAATGAAATAGAGATAGATTTTTTTAAAAAGGACCTACAGGCACTGGGCTCAAAGGAATATGTAAAGAATATACTTCTAAGCACAAAAAATGTCTCTGTAAGGACAAGGGCACTTAATCTTTATGCCAGGATAGAGATTCTTAATTGTAGATATGAAAAAGCAGAGAGCTATCTCCTTGAATCCCTAAGGATAAATAATTTTTCCATGCTTGAAAGGGCAAACAGCCACAGGATTCTCGGAGAGGTCTATGCAGTGTCAGGAAAAGCGGAGGCAGAATATCACCTTCTTGAAGCACTGAGAATTGACAAAAACCTCGCCATTCCTGAAAAGATAGGGCTTGATATGGAGATCTTGGGAAGATATTACAGAGATAAAGACAGAGAACGGTCAAGGGAATATCTTCAGAGGGCTCTTGAGATATGGAATTTAAGGTCTGACAGAGAGAGGATAGAAGAGGTACAGAAATTACTTATTGAGCTTGAAGGTCAATGAGTATAGGTATTCTGGGCGGAACCTTTAACCCGATTCATTACGGACACCTGAGGATAGCAGAGGAAGTCAGAGAGAGATTCAATCTTTCTAAGGTTATCTTTGTTCCTGCGGGCATACCTCCTTTTAAGATTAAAGAGAGTGAACTTATAGAAAGCCATCACAGGGCAGAGATGGTAAGGCTTGCTATAAAAAGTAATCCCTTTTTTGAATTCTCTGATGTGGAGTTAAAACGTGAAGGTCCATCATATACGGTGGATACTCTTGAGATATTTAAAAAAGAGCATCCCGACAGGAATATCTATTTTATAGCAGGTGCAGATGCAATAGCCGATCTTCCAAAGTGGCGAAAACCCGAGAGGATACTTGAGCTTGCAGAAATTATTGTTGTCACTAGACCTGATTTTCCTCTTACAAGGCTTCAGAACCTTCTTGTCTATGGAGTAGACAGGCAAGAACTTCATAAATTTATAAGTGGTGAAATTGAAGAATTCGTGCATAGACCCTTCCATTTCATAAAGGTATCTGCCATTTCCATTTCAGGAAGCATTATAAGGACTTTTATTAAAAAACAGAAAAGTATAAAATATCTCTTGCCAGAGGAAGTAGAATACTATATAATCAAAAATAGGATACTCGGTTTCAGGGGAAACAGATAAAGGCTGACCTGAAACCTGCAAATAAAGAGATTTTTCTACGTCACAGGAGGTTCAAGGTCAGGAGTATAGATAAGGCAAGGAAGGTATATGAACTTGCCAGCGATAAAAAGGCAAGGGATATTGTTATTCTTGAGCTGAAGGATCTTACAATCCTTACAGATTATTTCATTATATGTTCAGGAGATAGTACCACACAGGTACGGGCAATTGTAGAGCATATTGAAGAGCGCCTCGGGAAGGCTGGCCTTAAACCACTTTCTATAGAAGGGCTATCTTACAGCCACTGGGTTCTGATGGATTATGGAGATATAATAATCCATGTCTTTGAGGAAGAGACAAGACATTATTACGAACTGGAGAAGCTCTGGCTTGATGCACCCAGGATAGAGGTAGCAAAAGCAAGGCTTAAGGAGAGCTGAGATGGGGAGATTTGTTCTAATTTTATTTCTTTTTATACTTATAGGTCTCGGATACCTTGCTACCCTCAATAAAGAGACTGTAACCATAGCCTTCACTCCAGAGCATGTATATGAGACTCCAAAGATAGTCTTTATGATAGTATCTGGCCTTGCCGGAGCCTTTCTAGTTCTTTTTATTTATACTATAAGAGATACCAGACGATTTATCAAAAACCTAAGAGAACAGAAGCGTCAGAAAAAAGAGGAAAGAAAAAATGAACTTTATTCAAAGGCCCTTGACCTTATCCTTGCTGGAAAAAAGGAAGAGGCAAGGCATACCCTTGAACTAATAATAAAAGAATCGCCTGATTTCATTCATGCCTATCTAAGGCTTTCTGAACTCTGCCTCGAAAAGAACGATCTTCATAAGGCTTATTCCTATGCTGAAAAGGCAAGACAGCTTGCACCAAAGAGACTGGATGTTCTTTTTAATATGGCAACTCTTATGGAGAGGGCAGGAAGGTGGCAGGATGCCCTGAAATATATAGAAGATATATTAAGTCTGGACAGGACAAATATATCAGCACTTTATCGGAAGAGAAATGTTCTTGAGGCCCTTCAGAGGTGGGAAGAGCTTGTTGACCTGGAGAGGCAGATTATAAGAGCCCTTCCAGATGAAAGATCCCGAAGACAGGAAAGGAGGTTCCTTGCTGGCTATAAATACGAGCTTGGAAGGGTAAGCCTTGAAAGAAAGGATATGGAACGGGCAAAAAAGTCTTTTAAAACAGCAATCAAGATTGATAAATTCTTTATTCCAGCCTATCTGGGTCTTGTTGAGGTTATGCTTTCAGAGGGTTTAACAGAGGGAGCAATAGAGTTTCTATGGAACTCCTATGAAGAGACCAGCTCTCCACTTTTACTTGCAAGGCTTGAGGATTTATTAATAACTAATGGAGAGCCTGCGAGACTCATCAGGTATTACAAAGGTGCTATTGCAAAAAGGCCGAATGATACGCTTTTAAATTTCCTTCTTGGAAAACTCTATTACAGGCTTGAGATGATAGATGAGGCAATATCACTTCTCAGGGATATGGAAACAGGGGGTGAAACCTTTCCAGAGCTTCACAGGCTTCTGGGGAACCTTTATCTTAAAAGAAGAGAACCTGAAAGGGCTGCTCTGGAATTCAGGAAAGCCATAGACCTCAGAAAAACCCTCAGGTTGAATTATTGCTGTAACAACTGTGGATATACTGCAGATACTTGGTCAGGAAGATGTCCAAACTGCAAAGAATGGAATTCCTATACCTTCAATCTTGAGTGGTTCTGCAGACCCCTGAGTGAAGGTTCAAGAAGGCTTGAAGCTCAGATTGCCAGCGAAAGGTAAAATTATAAAATTATGTTTTTTACTCGTGCAGCAAGCTCAATCTTAAAAGTAAACCTTGGTTTAAAAAAGGGCGAGCATGTCCTTATATTCACAGACAGGCCAATCACTGGTGAAACGGACCTTGAGAGGGAGAAGATAAAAGAATTCTGTCTGATCCTTAGAGACCTGGCAGAATCTCTTGGTTGTAAGGCCGTTTATGCAGAGTACCCAGAAACAGGTATGCATGGAATGGAGCCACCTGAAAGGCTCTGGAAGATTGCCTTTGGAGAGAAGACTGTACAAGCACTCAAGAAAAAAAGGCTCTTGAGCAAACTAATTAAAAAAAAGATAGAACCTGATGAGCTGAAGGTCGCAGAGGATATTATAAAAAGAAATATTAAGGCTGTAGCAAATGCAGTCATAGCCCTTTCAAGATACTCAACAAGCCATACGAACTTCAGAGACCTTCTAACAAGGATTTGCAAATCAAGATACGCCAGTATGCCGCTTTTTGAGGTCTCGATGCTTGAAGGTCCAATGAGTATTGACTGGAAGGCCCTTGCTAAAAGGACAAGGAGTATAGCCTCAAAATTAAAAGAGGCAGAATTTATAAAAATAACAGCACCAAATGGCACTGACCTCCTGCTATCAAAAAAGGGCAGAAAGGTCTATACAGACACAGGCATACTTACAAGACCGGGCTCCTTCGGTAATCTTCCAGCAGGTGAGGTCTTTCTTGCACCTGTGGAAGGTAAAGCAGAGGGTTTGCTTGTAATTGAATGGGCACCCACAAGACAATTGAGCTCACCGCTAAAAATAAGGATTGAAAAAGGGAGGGTAATTAATATTGAGGGTAATGAGCCTTTCAGGGAAGAGCTTATGAAAAAACTTCAGGAGAATCCACTGAATGCAAACATAGCGGAGCTTGGAATAGGCACAAATGATGGTGCAAAAAGGCCTGATAATATCCTTGAGTCTGAAAAGATCCTCGGCACAGTCCATATTGCCCTTGGTGATAATAGCTCCTTTGGAGGAAAGATAAGAACACCCTTGCATCAGGATTTTGTAATTTTCAGACCAACAGTGATTCTAATAAAGGGTAAAAAAGAAAAATTCCTTATAAAGGATGGGAAGATTTTATGATGGCCAGGTTCACTGAAGAATGCTATAAACAGAACAGAGAATACAGGATGATTTTTAATATACTCTTTGTACTTTCTTTTGCTATTTTATCTATTTATTTCTTGCTTATTCCTGATGATGTACAGGGTGAGCAGAAGGTTCAGGAGTATGTTCTTAAAAACGGGCTTAAGGTTATTATCCTTAAAGACCACAAGGCACCTGTTGCAACCTTCCAGATATGGTACAGGGTTGGCTCAATCGATGAGCCCAAGGGTAAGACAGGGCTGAGCCATCTTTTTGAGCACATGGCCTTTAGAGGAACTCCCAAATACGGTTCAAAGGAGCTCTCAAGGCTCATACAGAAAAATGGTGGTATAGACAATGCCTACACCACAAAGGATTATACCGCCTATTTCCAGATACTGCCTTCAGACAGGATAGATCTCTCTATTGAAATTGAGGCAGACAGGATGAGAAACCTCCTTCTCAGAGAGGAAGACCTTCAATATGAAAGAGCTGTGGTGATGGAGGAGCGTAGGCTTCGTTATGAAGATGATCCTGAGGCTTCCCTTTTTGAAGAGGTTCAGCTAACTGCCTTTAAAGCCCATCCATACAGATGGCCTGTCATTGGAATGATGTCTGACCTTCTGTCAATTACAAGAGAAGACCTTATTTCTTATTACAGAAGATTTTACAATCCTTCAAATGCCTTCATAATAGTTGCTGGAGATGTCAATCCTGAGGAGATGATAAAAAAGATTAAAGAATTTTTTGAGCAGATTCCAGAAGGAGAGAGCCCTGAAAGGCATTATTCAGAGGAGCCTCCCCAGAGGGGAGAAAGGAGAATCTATCTTAAAAAAGAGGCAGAGATACCCTATCTGCTCATCGCCTATCATGTGCCGAGTTTTCCTCACACAGATGCCCCTGCTCTTGAGGTTCTTAGTTCCATACTTACTGGAAAGAGTGGAAGGCTCTATAAGGAGATAATATCTAAAAAAAGGATTGCTGCATCTGTGGATGCCTCCTATAGTGGACTTAATAGATTCCCCTATCTCTTTTTCTTTGATGGCATCCCTCTGGAGGGCAAGGATGTTAAGGAGCTGGAAGAGGCAATATATGAAGTCATAGAAGACATAATAAGGACCCCTCCTTCTGAAAGGGAGATAGAGAAGGCAAAAAATCAGATAGAGGCAGCCCTTATAATGGAGATGGATTCGGTTTATTCCATGGCAAGAATTATGGGAACCTTTGAGCTTCTTGGTGGATGGCACCTAAAGGACAGATATCTTGAAAAAATAAGAGAGGTAAGACCAGAGGATGTACAGAGGGTTGCCAGTAAATATTTAATAGAAGATAACAGAACAGTGGGTATATTAGTGCCAATTAATTTAAAATTAAAAGAGGAGCGTAAAAATTGAGACATTTACATTTCAAGATATACAGATATCTTATTGCATCCTTCATAACTGTTCTCTTAATTACAATATTAATCTTTCCTGATCTTCATGCCTTTGAGCTTGACGTTAAAAAATATAAACTTGAAAACGGTCTTACCGTCCTTCATGTAGAAAGGCATGAGCTTCCCCTTGTTTCTCTGAATCTTCTTATAAGGGCTGGCTCCAAGCATGAACCTCAAGAGAAGGCAGGACTTGCCTCACTTGTAGCTGACATGCTTCTTGAAGGCACAAAGACAATGAAGGCGGAAGAGATCAGTGAAATTATAGAGTATTATGGAGCCTCTATAACTGCAAATACAGATTATGACTATACCATCCTATCCCTCCATGTTCTTAAAAAGGACCTGCCAGAATTATTCAGGATATTTAAAGAGATTGTCTTTAATCCAGTTTTTCCTGAGAAGGAGTTAAAGAAAAAGAGAGCCATCCTCATAACAGCACTTATAAAAAAAGAAGAGGAGCCCTCCTATCTGGCAATGAAGACATTAAGAGCTAGACTATTTCAAAACCATCCCTATGGAAGACCTGTTGAGGGAATACCGGAGTCAATAAAAGGTATAAAGAGAAAAGACCTTATAGATTTTTATAAAAGACTTTACAGACCGGATGGTTCTATACTTGTAGTGGCAGGAGATCTCACTCAAAAAGAGGTTGAAGTATTAATTGAAGATTTTAAAAACTGGAAGGGAGTACCCAGGAAAGAGCAGAGGCCTGTAATTTTAGAAACACAAAAAAGATTTTCAGCCCCTTTGATTATAAACAGAGATCTCACCCAGGCAAATATTGTATACGGACTTTTCGGTATAAGAAGGAGTGACCCTGACTACTATGCCGCCTCCCTGATGAACTATATCCTAGGTGGAGGAGGTTTTAGTTCAAGACTTGTGAAGAGGATAAGGGATGAAATGGGGCTTACCTATGATGTTTCAAGTTATTTCACCCTGAATGAAGAACCTGGACTTTTTGCAATAGAACTCCAGACGAAAAATGAATCAGCCATTACAGCAATAAAGGTAATAAAAGAAGAGATAGAAAGGTTAAGGAAAGAACCTGTAACTGACCAGGAGCTTGAGGATGCAAAGGCCTATCTTACAGGAAGTCTTCCTAGAAGGATTGATACATTAAAGAAGATTGCAGATTTTCTCTCGGTGGCTGAATTTTACGGTCTAGGAGATGATTACCTCAGTAGATATCCTGATTACATCAGGTCAGTCACAAAAGATGATATAATAAAAGTGGCCAATAAGTTACTTTCAACAGAAGGACTTTTCGTAATAGTTGGCAGGGAAGGGGAGATTAAGGCCAGCCAATCTGAATAAAGTTTATATCAGCATTATCACGGGCGGTTAGCTCAGATGGGAGAGCGCCAGAATCGCACTCTGGAGGTCAGGGGTTCGAATCCCCTACCGTCCACTAGATTTTTCAAGGGGTTATGAGAGTCTCTAATTTCTCAGAAACCCCACTGTGATAAAAATTGTGATAAAAATTTTTGTCAAGCAATCTCACTGCCTCTTTTTTGTGGGCCTGACTTAGATGGGAGTATCTCAGTGTCATTGTAAGGGTTCTGTGTCCTAAGAGCTCTTGCACGGTCTTTAAATCTGCTCCACGCATGATAAGCTGACTTGCAAAAGTGTGTCTTAGGTCATGAAATCTGAAATCCCTTATTCCAGCTTTCTTAAGAGCAGCAGCAAAGCTTCTCTTAAACTCCGTGTATCGTCTACCTGTTTGTGGATTGACGAATACATAGTTTGTATCAAGTCTTCTTTGGCTGTGTAGCTTCCTGAGAAGTGCTTTCAGTGATTCATTCATTGGGATTTCTCTACGGTATCCGTTCTTGGTTCTATCCAGATAGATAAAGCCAGTTCTGAAGTCAATGTTATCCCATTTAAGGTTCAGTATCTCTCCCTTACGCATACCTGTATTAATCGCAGTGAATACTATTGGGTAGAGGTGTTTATCGCAATGTGATAAAAGCCTTTGGATTTCCTCTTCTGAAAGGAATCTAAGCCTGCTAATCTCTCCTTTTAACAGTTTCACCTTCCTTATGGCTCTTAACTGTTGCTCATTAATCAGACCCCACTCCTCAGCTTTTGTAAAAGATGCCTTCACTATGCTTATGTATCTGTTACAGGTAGCCACTGAGTATCCTTTATCCATTAAGTGAGCCTGAATTAGTTCAACTTCCTTTGTCTTTATCTCATCAAGCCTCATCTTTTTAAAC
>JAOACK010000033.1 GCA_026417875.1 Thermodesulfovibrionales bacterium
TTCCTGAGCAGTATCAGCACTCACCACCTCATCATCCTTAAGGAGTCTTATGCCAATTACGCCTTTGGCAGCTCTTCCTACTGGCCTGACCTCCTCTTCCTTAAATCTGATTGCAAGACCCTTCTTTGTTCCGATAATAAGGTCTGATTTTCCATCAGTCTGTTTTACTGATATAAGCTCATCTCCTTCTTCAAGGGTAATGGCAATAATCCCTTTTGACCTGGGATTTGAAAATTCTTTAAGGTCTGTTTTCTTAACAAGACCTCTTTTTGTGAACATTACAATATAGCCTTCTTTATCAAGTCTTGTAACAAGTGCTGTTGCAATTCTCTCATCTTGTTCAAGGGGAAGGAGATTAACAATAGCCTTACCTCTGCTGTATCTACCAGCTTCTGGTATCTGGTAAACCTTAAGCCAGTAGAGTTTTCCTTTGTTAGTGAAGAAAAGAATATGGTCATGCGTGGAACCAATATAAAGGTCTGTAACATAATCCTCTTCCTTTGTCTCCATGCCTGTGAGGCCTTTTCCACCTCTTCTCTGAATCCTGTACTGTGAAAGAGGTGCCCTTTTTATATATCCGAAATGGGAGATTGTTATAACATTGTCCTCCTCTGTTATGAGGTCTTCAATTTTCAGCTCTCCTGTCTCTTCAAGGATATCTGTTCTTCTTGGATCAGCATATTTTTCCTTTATTTCTAGAAACTCCTGCCTGATAATGGACTTTAGAAGTTTTTCGCTTCCCAGTATCTCTTTTAATCTCTTTATCTCCTTTTGGGTCTCTTCATACTCAAGGAGGATTTTGTCTCTTTCAAGTGCAGTCAATCTCTGTAGCTTCATGTCCAGGATTGCCTGTGCCTGTATTTCAGTGAGGGGATAATTTTTCATAAGGCCAAGCTTTGCCTCTTCCGGTGACCTGGAACCCCTTATAAGGGCTATGATTGCATCAAGATTTTCAACAGCAATCTTGAGTCCTTCCAGTATATGAGCCCTTTCTTCGGCCTTTTTAAGGTCAAAGGCTGTTCTTCTTAAAACAACATTCCTTCTGTGCTCAAGAAAGAGATTCAAAAGTTTTTTTAGGTTAAGTATCCTTGGCTGGCCCTCAACAATGGCAAGCATGATGATTCCAAAGGTACTCTCCATCTGGGTGTGCTTGTAGAGATTATTAAGTATAACCTGGGCGATCTCTCCTTTTTTTAGCTCAAGGACTATCCTTATTCCATCCCTGTCCGACTCATCCCGGAGCTCTGATATGCCCTCAAATTTTTTATCCCTTATGAGTTCAGCGATCTTTTTAAGTAGCTGAGCCTTATTGACCTGATAGGGAATCTCTGTAATAACAATCCTTTCACCTTTTTTATCCCTTTCGATCCTTGCCCTTGCCCTTATTTTTATAAGCCCCTTACCATGAAGATAAGCCTGTTTTATACCCTCTGTTCCATATATAATGCCGCCAGTTGGAAAATCAGGACCCTTAAGAACACCCATTAATTCCTCAATGGAGGTATTGGGCTCATCAAGGAGTTTTACAAGGGCATCTATAACCTCTCCAAGATTGTGTGGAGGAATATTTGTTGCCATTCCAACAGCAATACCTGAGGAACCATTTATTAAAAGATTGGGCACTTTTGTTGGAAGAACAACAGGCTCTTCTGTAGTTTCATCAAAATTAGGAACAAAATCAACTGTATCTTTATCAATATCAGCAAGGAGTTCTTCAGCTATCTTTGCAAGCCTTGCCTCTGTATATCTATAGGCTGCAGGAGGATCACCATCTATCGAACCAAAGTTTCCCTGTCCATCCACCAGGGGGTAACGCATATTGAAATCCTGGGCAAGTCTTACAAGGGCATCATAAACAGCAGCATCTCCATGGGGATGGTATTTTTTTAGAACCTCTCCGACAACACCTGCACATTTTGAATACTTCTTTCCCGGAAGAAGTCCTTCTCTGAACATTGCATAAAGTATCCTTCTCTGCACAGGCTTGAGTCCGTCTCTTACATCAGGAAGCGCCCTACCTATAATAACGCTCATTGCGTAATCTAAATAGCTTACCTTCATCTCCTCTTCAAGTTCACGGTTACCTACTGAAGCACCTATTAGTCTCTGCTGTTCTTCCATCTATTTACCTCCTTTAATGACCGATCAAAAAATGTACTTTTTAATTTCTAAAAGACACTGCCTTAATTAAATATCAAGATTTCTTGCCTCAAGGGCATGCTTCATTATGAATTCCTTTCTTGGCTCAACCTGATCACCCATTAGGATTGTAAAGATTTCATCAGCCTTAACAGAATCCTCAATGGTAACCCTGAGCAGTGACCTCTTTTCAGGATCCATTGTTGTCTCCCAGAGCTGAGCAGGATTCATCTCACCCAGTCCTTTATATCTCTGAATGGTGAGTCCTTTTTTGCTCAGAGAAAGGACATATTCTAGAAGCTCTCTGTCTGTCTTAAATTCCATTTCCTTCTGTAATGGAGAAGTCTCCTCTTTTTTATGGACTGTTACCTTGTAGGGAGGAACAAAATCCTGTCTTGCTCTGTAAAGGGCCTCAAGCTCTTTATAATCCGGTGAGGCTACAAGTTCATAGTTAACTGTAAATCTGTAGGTCTGTCTTTTCACCTTAAACTTATATCCTCCATGCTCCTCGTCCTCTTCGATCTCCCCTGTCTGGATATCAGGAATATGCTCTTTAAGATCAGAAAGCACTTCCTTCACCCTTGTCTTTGCCTTCAGAGTCTCCCTTGTTACAGACTTTGCTGCTATAAAGGCAAGTACATCAGGATCAATCCTTCTATCTTTAAACCATAGAAGGAGCTTGTCAATTGCCTGGAGTGTCTTCAATTTTTTTGGAAGTTCCTCGGAAGGGATTCTCCTGCCAGATGTAATAACATCAAGCTCATTCTGTACTATTTTTAAGAGCATATCCTGTAGTTCTCCGTCAGTCTGGACATAAAACTCCTGCTTACCTCTCTTAATCCTGTAAAGAGGAGGCTGGGCAATATAAAGATAGCCTTTTTCAATGACCTCTGGCATCTGTCTGAAGAAAAATGTTAGCAGAAGGGTCCTGATGTGAGCACCATCTACATCAGCATCTGTCATGAGTATTATCTTGTGGTATCTTATCTTTGAGATATTAAAATCATCAGGTCCTATCCCTGTTCCAAGTGCTGTAATAAGAACCTTTATCTCTTCGCTTGAAAGCATTTTGTCAAAACGAGCCTTTTCAACATTAAGAATCTTTCCTCTTAAAGGTAGGATTGCCTGAAATCTCCTGTCCCTTGCTTGTTTCGCAGAACCACCAGCTGAGTCACCCTCAACAATAAAAAGTTCTGACAGGGCAGGATCCTTCTCTGTGCAATCAGCAAGCTTCCCCGGAAGGGTTGTATCCTCAAGAAGTCCTTTTCTTCTTGTTAGCTCCTTAGCCTTTCTCGCTGCCTCCCTTGCCCTTGCAGCCTGAAGAGCCTTCTCAACAATCTTTCTTGCTACTGAAGGATTCTCCTCAAAATACTGGGATAGTTTTTCATTCACAAGGGATTCAACGATTCCCTTTACTTCTGTATTACCGAGCTTCATCTTTGTCTGGCCTTCAAACTGGGGGTTTGGAATTTTCACGCTCACAACAGCAACAAGCCCCTCCCTTATATCCTCACCTGTAAGAGATTCCTTTCCTTCCTTAAGGATACCTGCCTTAAGACCATAGGAATTAACTGTTCTCGTAAGGGCTGATTTAAAACCTATTAGATGAGTCCCTCCCTCTCTTGTATTAATATTATTTGCAAATGTATATATGGTCTCTGCATATCCATCATTATACTGAAGGGCAATTTCTATTAATACATCATCCTTTTCACCCTCAATATAAATGGGTTTGGCATGAATTGGTGTTTTATTCTTATTAAGATGCTCTACAAAGGAGACTATGCCACCCTTGTAGCTGAAGGCCTCTTTTCTGCCTGTTCTTTCATCCTTTAGTGTGATCTGAAGACCCTTGTTAAGGAAGGCAAGCTCCCTCAATCTCTGGGCAAGTGTATCAGCATTGAATTCTGTTGTTTCAAAGATTTCTGGATCAGGCTTGAAGGTGATCTTTGTTCCTCTGGCCTTTGTCTTTCCCACCACTGTCAGAGGGGTCCTGGGTCTTCCCCTCTCATAGGACTGCTGATAGACAAGACCGTTCTGCCTTATCTCAAGCTCTAACCATTCTGAGAGGGCATTTACAACAGATACCCCAACTCCATGAAGTCCTCCAGAAATCTTGTAGGCCTTTGATTCGAACTTGCCTCCAGCATGAAGCTCTGTAAGTACAATCTCTGCAGCAGATCTTCCCTCAGGATCTCCGGGATGGGGTTCAGTGGGAATACCCCTTCCATCATCTATGACTGTGCAGCTTCCATCATGATGAATTATTACTTCAATATTTTTACAGTATCCAGCAAGTGCCTCATCTACGCTATTGTCAACAACCTCATACACAAGGTGATGAAGTCCCTCTGGACCTGTTGAACCAATATACATGGCCGGACGCTTTCTGACAGCATCCAGACCTTTAAGTATTTTTATTGCCTCAGCACCATAGGTCTCATTATCATTGACCTCGGGTGTTTGAGCCTGTTTTTTGTCAGCCATTCTGCCTAACCTCCTTAAATCCTCATTGGCATTATTACTGAAAGATAACTGTCATCACCAGAACCTCTCAGTATGGATGGACCAAGGGGATCATTGAATTCCATTATTATTTCCTCAGATTCTATAACCTGTAGACTATCAAGTAAATACCTTGCATTGAAGCCTATTGTAAAGGGTTCTCCTTCGAACCCCACTGAAAGTTCTTCTTCAATGGCTCCCAGATCAGGATTAGATGCACTCAGTTTAAGGGTATTTTCCTTTAGATCCATTTTAATAGCGTTTGATCTTTCGCGGGATATTATGGATACCCTCTTAAGGCCTTTTTCTAAATTTTCCTTTGTAGAAGTAAATTTCTTTAAGCATGACTTGGGTATTACCTGTTCATAATTGGGATAGGTTCCCTCGATTACCTTTGTAAGAAATTCAAGACTTCCACTCTGAAAAAGAACATGGTTCTTTCCGGCCTTAATGGTAACCATCTCATCCTCTACAAGGCGCCTCAGTTCGTTCATGGCTCGCTTTGGCAGGATAACCTTGAGTTCCTGCTGAATATTTAGTTCACTGTCCATTGCTCTGTAAAGGGCAAGCCTGTGACCATCTGTACCAACAGCGCGCAGACCCTCCTTTGTCAGGTGGAGCAGGATGCCATTAAATACATATCTTGTATCACTGTCGCTTGCAGCATAAACTGTCTTCTCTATAATTTCCTTCAGAACTTTTATGGGAATGGTTAATTCCACGCCGTCCTCAATATCAGGCCAGAGAGGAAATTCCTGTGGATCAAGACAGGCAATCTCAGCAGAAACCTTACCGGCTGATATCTTTAGTTTAAAATTCTCCCTTTCTTCAAGAAGGATATCACCTTCAAGTTCACTTATTAGAGGTATAAAGGTCCTCGCAGGAATTGCAAGAGCTCCCGGTCTCTTAACCCTGAATTCCGAACAGTGGAGCCTTATTGCTGTATCAAGGTCAGTTGCATAAAGAAGTGGCTCCTTCCGGCAGTCAAGAAGAAAGTGGTTAAGCACAGGCATTGTGCTTTTTTTATCCACTATGCCCTTAATCTGGGAAAGGTATTTCATAAACTCATTCTTTAATACAGTAAGAATCATGATTGCCTCCTTTATTTATCTAATAATTAAGTAATCCGTAAGGTAATGAGTTATAAATACGCTTGAGTAAAAACAGTTCACATAACAGACCTTCAAGGTTTTATCCTTTCAATTATTGATTTAACAAGACTCTTAAACTGCTCGTCCTTAGACATTTTATCCTCCACCTGTTTACATGCATAGATAACTGTTGAGTGGTCTTTGCCGCCAAAATGTTTACCTATATCACTTAAAGATAACTGAGTAAGTTCCCGAGCAATGTACATGCCAACCTGTCTTGGAATAGCTATCTCCTTGGTCCTTCTTTTAACCTTGAGGTCCTGAGCCTTTAATCCAAAGGCCTCTGCAACAGTTTTCTGTATAAGATCAGGCGTTATTGGCCGTTCCTCATCAGATATTACATCTTTAAGTACTGTCTTTGCCATCTCCATGGTAATAGGTGCACCTGTAAGAGAACTGTGAGCAGCAAGCTTTATCAGACAACCTTCCAGTTCTCTTATATTGGACTTTATCTTTTTTGCAAGCCAGTGGCAGACATCTTCAGGCAGTTTTATCTTTTCTTTCTCTGCTTTTTTGTTAAGTATTGCAATCTTTGTTTCATACTCAGGGGGCTGTATATCTGCAATGAGACCCATGCCGAATCTGGTCTTTAATCTATCAGGAATATCCTGTATCTCCTTTGGGGGTCTATCGCTTGCCATAACTATCTGTTTCTGCTTGTCATAAAGAGAATTGAAGGTGTGGAATAATTCTTCCTGAACAGTGGCCTTTCCGGATATAAACTGGATATCATCAACAAGCAGAACATCTATATTTCTGTATTTTTCTTTCAATTCAGCCATTTTCTGGTGTCTTATGGCTGCAACAACCTCATTTGTGAACTGCTCAATCGGCACATAGAGTACATTAAGACCAGAAATATGATCAACTATATAATTTCCAATTGCATTTATTAGATGGGTTTTTCCGAGACCCACTCCGCCATAGATAAATAGTGGATTATAGACAGAGCCAGGATACTCAGAAACCGTCTTTGCTGCTGCATGGGCAAATTGATTTGATGGACCAACAACAAAGGATTCAAAGGTGTACCTGGGATTAAGAAAAATACCCTTGCTTGCAAGTTTCTTTGTCCTGTTTTCAAGCTGTAAGACCTCTTTTTTGAGCTCTCTATCTTTATCCTTTTCAGCAATCTTGAATTTTATCTGACCGTTAAAATTAGCTATCTCGTTAAAAACCTCTATTAGAGAATTGACATAATTTTCCTCAATCCATTCTTTAAAGAACCTGTTAGGTACCTCTATTGTTAAAATTTCCTCTTTTAATTCAATAAGTTTTATGGGCTTAAACCACAGCTCAAATGAGCCCCTCCCAACCTTTTCTTCAAGCCTTTCAAGTACCTTCTCCCATATTTCCTGACTTTTTTTTAACATTTTACTAACACCTGTTAGTAACTCCTTGATTTATTAACTTCTTTTTTGTTAACTTTCTGTGGATAATTTCTTCCTAACAATTTCCCCTCAATTACTGAAATTTACCAAGAGATTTATTAACATAAAAACTTCAATCGCTAAAAGGCTTAAGATTTATGTATTCTCAAGTCATCAATCCGCTGGCTGATGACCACTTGCTATAATGCCAACAATTTTAATACATCTACTACAACTACTATTTTAGTTACTTAAATTAGAAGAAGTAGTTTTCTTTGAAACTGCCGGCTCAAAAACTTTTCTTTTATTCAAAATTTTTAAATATTCTTTAATAAACTCATCTATATCACCATCAAAAACAGAATCCACATCTCCTCTTTCAAGGCCTGTTCTGTGATCTTTGACAAGACGATAGGGTTGAAGTACATAAGACCTTATCTGATTACCCCAGGAGATATCCTTTTTTTCTCCAACAAGGCTTTCTATTTTTTCCTGTTGTTCTTTGAGCTGTCTGTCGTATAACTTAGCCTTAAGTATCTTTAATGCCATTGCCTTATTTCTGTGCTGTGATCTTTCATTCTGGCAGGCAACCACTATGCCTGTTGGAATATGGGTAATCCTTACAGCAGATGAGACTTTATTTACGTGCTGCCCACCTGCTCCAGATGCTCGGAATGTCTCAATCCTTAGGTCTTCTTCTTTTATTTCTACAGTTATATCATCCTCTATTTCAGGATAGACAAGAACAGCAGCAAAAGAGGTATGCCTCCTTTTATTTGCGTCAAATGGGGATATCCTTACAAGCCTGTGTACACCAGCCTCAGCCTTAAGGAATCCGTAGGCATACGGTCCGGTAATAGAAATAGTAACATCCTTTATGCCAGCCTCTTCACCCTGAAGAAGGTCAAGAATCTCTGTCTTAAAATTATGTCTATCTGCCCATCTTAGATACATCCTCATAAGGATCTGTGCCCAGTCCTGACTCTCCGTGCCGCCTGCTCCTGGATGTATTGATAAAATGGCATTGTTTCTGTCAAGTTCACCTGTCATGAGATGTTTAAGCTCTAATTCATCTATAAGTTTGTTAAGGGATTTTATTTCACTTCTTAACTCATTAACAAATATCTCTCCACCTTCTTCATCAAGAAGTTCCAGGGACTCTTCAATATAATTTATTTTTGAGTTTATCAGATCAAAGGGTTCAAGAATATCCTGAAGTCTCGCCTTTCTTTTTGTAAGTTCACGCATCTTTTCATGGGAGCTCCATACCTCTGTCTTCTGAAGCTCTGAATCTATAATCCTGATCTCATCAAGTAGTATATCTATATCAAAGATACCCCCTTAATGTATTTGTCTTTTCCTTTATCTCTTCAAGCTGAACCTTTAATTCTTCCTTTTCAAGCATTTTTAAACCTCCTGATTTAAATAGATAATACTCTTGATAATCCAAGTATAGAAACAATCAGGCAGAAATAAACAAAGAGATCACCGAACCTTGTATAAAAGGTTTTTTTATCACTCAATCCTATATCCATGGTTATACCCAGTCTTTCAAACAGTGGTGTCTGTGCAATTATCCTTCCTTTACTGTCAATGAAACCTGAAATCCCGGTATTTGCAGCCCTTATAACAGGCTTTCTATTTTCTATAGCCCTGAAAACCGCCATTGAAAAATGCTGATAGGGACCTGAGGTTCTGCCAAACCAGGCGTCATTTGTTATATTCACAATAAAATCTCCACCTTCCTTGAATGCTTTTCTCACAAGACCTGGGAAGATAATTTCGTAACATATCAGGGTTGAAAAAGTGCCTGATGGTAAAATTGCCTTTTTAATATCTTTTCCGGGCCTGTAGTCTCCTATACCAACTGTAATCTTATCTATAAAAAATAAGACACTCCTGAGGGGAACATACTCTCCAAAGGGGACTAAATGTATTTTATCATATGTATATGTAACTTTTCCATCCTTACCAAGAAGAATGGCGCCGTTTGTGAAGTACTCCTGACCTTTTTCATATCCCTTTCTGATAGATCCAAAGAGCAGATAGGTATTGATTTGCTTTACAAATTCTGTAAGGTCTGCGCTGAAAATTTCATCGGTATCTTTTGGCACTATAGTTATGTTATTTGCTGCTTGAGCAAAGCGAGGCTCGCTGAATATAAAGGGTACTGCTGTTTCCGGCCAGACCACGAGTTCCGGAGATTCCTTTATTGCAATCTCTCTTGTGAGATCTTTATAAATTCTCATTACCTCTGCCTGGAAGGATGGCTCCCATTTTTTATCCTGCGGTATATTGCCCTGTACAATGCTTATTTTTGCGGTTTTTTGGTCAATATTTTCTTTTAATCTCGCATTTCCATAAAGAAATGTGGCTATCAGGGCTGCTCCAAGAAGAACAAATCCAGCAAGCCTCGGTGCGATAGGATAAAATGGTAGGTCCTCTAACCTTTTTTTCATTAGAATAAGATCAACAATTGCTCCATTGACAGCTACAACCAGAAATGATATGCCATATATACCTGTAATGTCAGCTATCTGTATTAGGTGCAGTGTTTTATACTGGGTATACCCTATGCTTGACCATGGAAACCCGGTTAAAAAATAAGTTCTTATATATTCAAGGCTTACCCAGATAGAAGGAGCAAGAAGCAGTAAAGGATAGGCTGTTCTGGTGTGAATTTTAAATACCAGAAAGGAAAATAGTCCTGTATAGAGACTTAGGTAGGCTGATAGAAGTAACACGACAAGAATACTCGGTACAAATCCCAATCCACCGTAATAATGGACCGAATGGTGTATCCAGTAAAGTGTTCCAAAGAAATAGACCATGCCCATAAAAAAACCTTTTTTAAAGGCATCCCTGCCAGAAAGTTTACTGAAGGTAAGATCGATCATCAGGGGAACAATGGATATCCAGGCCAGCAAGGAAATTTCATATCTGGGAAAGGAGAGGATAAGCAAGCCCCCTGAAAGGCCTGGCAGAAGTAAACCTTTTATCAATCGTGCTGTTGCTTTTACCATCTATTAATTTTAAAAGACCAGACATAAAAAAATCAAAAAATTCTTGACATTATTAAAAAAGATAATATAGAATGAATTCATGAAAAAGCAAAAAACACTCTACGAGCTCCAGGCAGAGATATGCAAGGTTCTTGCAAGCCCTAAAAGAATAGAGATTCTTAATGTTCTTAAGGATGGAGAAAAGACCGTGTCTGAGCTTGTAGAGATACTCGGTGTTCCAAAGGCAAATGTATCCCAGCACCTTGCTATAATGAGACATAAGGGTGTGCTTAAAACAAGGAGAAAGGGTGTTAATATTTATTACAGCATATCCCATTCCAAAATAATAGAGGCATGCACTCTTATGAAGGAAGTTCTTAATGAGCAATTAAAGGAAAAGTCAAAATATATAGAGCTTGTCTCATCATGACGAGAGATAGTTTTATATTTAAAACTTTTGTTTAATGGAAGGACGCCATTTTAAGGGGCTATGTTTTATCCTTTTGGTTTTCTTGCTTTTCTCTCCTTCCAAGGTAATTGCAAGAGACATAACTGAGAAGGTGAACCTGGGAATTTCAGGTGGATGGATTTCGCCAGGAAATGGTTCTGACAGCATAATTGGAAAAACCTCTGTTGGAATAAATCTTTCCAATTACATATCCCTGGACATGAGTATTATTAATACCTTTTCTCGGGCGGGCTCAGTTCTGTTATCTCTTGATTGTTCCCTAAACTTTTTACCAGAATCAAGGATGACGCCCTTTATTGTGATCGGTGCAGGGGCAGGGATAATAGAAAAGGATGATAAGACCTCAACAAAGGGTCTTTTAAATGCAGGCGGAGGATTCCAGTATTTTTTTTCAGATGAGATGGCTCTGAGATTTGACCTTAGAAGCTATATGTTAGGAGG
This sequence comes from Thermodesulfovibrionales bacterium, assembly GCA_026417875.1. Lineage (NCBI taxonomy): Bacteria > Pseudomonadati > Nitrospirota > Thermodesulfovibrionia > Thermodesulfovibrionales > Thermodesulfovibrionales bacterium. The sequence goes on from JAOACK010000033.1 coordinate 11,078, forward strand.
TCAGACAGACTTGGCTCTGGCTGCTGGAATTGTTTTTTACTTTGACCCTGCACAAAAACCAGAACCTTCTAGATTACCTGAAGGGATACAGTCAAATGAATTGCTCCAGCAGGAAAGATTAATAACTGTAAAGACTAAAGAGCAGATTTCTAAAGAATCCAGGGTAGAGAGGGCCGATAGAAAGACCACGGAGGCTAAAACCTTGCAGGAGGAGCCTGCTTCTGAAGGCGGAGGAGAAAAGATTGAGGTCAGAGATGGAGGTAAAGAGATTGAGGAAAAAGTATTAGCAAAAGTTTTAGGAAAAGAAGAAAGCATTCCCAAAGCTGGAGCGAAAGAAGTCCTGATAGAAGAAAGAGATAAAGGCCTTAATAAAAAGGAAGTGGGTTCAACAGAGAAGATAAAACAGGTTCCTATACATATAGCTGAAGAGAAGTTTAAGAAGAGAGAAAATGCCTTTTCAGAGGATTCTATAAAAGAGCTTTCTACAGGAGAAAGTAAGCCTGAGACAGTTACCTACAGTAAGCTTGATAAGAGAAGACCTTCTGAAGACAGAAAGACAGAGATTTATGTTCCTGAGGATAACCTGGTAGTCTCATCGTCTCGGATGCCTGTTAGGGAGACCGAGGAAGTAGTTAACCTTGAAAAAGGGATAGAACAGAGAAAAGCTGATCCTGAAAGGAAAGATTTAAAGGTTTCAGAGGATGCGGAGGAGAAGGTAGAGATTTCTGTAAAGAGAATGCCTGATTTAAAGAAAGAAGTTGTGGGTGAAGGACAAAAAAAGAATACCCCTGTTGCTCAAGAAATCTTTGTTGATAGAAAGGAGCTGAAAAAGGCTGAGATTCATGAGATAAAAAAGAATGGAACATCATATATGCTTGCGAGCAAAAAGAAAGATCTTCGGAAAGAAAGCAAACCAGAGAAAAAACAGAAGGTTTATGAAAAGGCCAAGATGTACGGAGAAGGAATGGTAAGTGAGTCAAGAGAATCGGTTAAGGAAGAGGATAAGGCTGAAGATAAAGACACTCTTTCAGATCAAAAGAATGAGCAGAAAGTGATATTAAAAAATAACTCCATTGAGGCTACCGTTGAATTCAGTATAGGTGAGACAGTTCTGTCTTTGGAAAATAAGGAGATACTTTCAGAATTTATTTCGGATCTTAAGGAAAGGAAATATAAAAGGATTATAATTGAAGGTCATGCCTGTGCCCATGGTGACAGAAAGACAAATCTTCTTATAAGCAGGAAAAGAGCACAGTCAGTGAAGGCCTTTCTTCTGCATCATGGAATAAAGAAGAATATCTCCCTGAGGTACTATGGAGAGGAGAAATTAAAATTTAAGGAAATTCCTACTCCCCAGAACATAAATGATCCTCATGTTAAGGCAAACAGGCGTGTAAGTATAATCGCTTACTGGTAAGTTTTATAACTTTATAAGAAAGTCCCTTTCTTTTTCGCCGATAAGAAAATATTTTCTTCGAACAGTCAGTTTCACTGTGTCCCCTGTTTTCTTATAGAAAAGATGAATCTTGAGGTCCTCAATGGAGGATACAGGGACATCGTCTATTTTAACAATGATATCATCCTTTTTAATCCCTGCCTTTTTAGAGGGGCTATCTTCTTGAAGATCAGTGACCCTTAGGCCAGCAGGCTCTTCTTTAAGGGATACCATTAATCTCGGTGCTTTGATGCCCTCAAGTTCATCAGGATAGATGATAAAATCCGCTATGTCTTTTTCGGGTTCTGTATCAAGTAGAATTACTGCATAGGGAAGGGTGTTTCTTCTGAAAACCCTCTTTGGAATCCCTGAACCATGAGCTAAATGTCCTCCGCCTGCAAGTACTATTAGCTGGTAGTCAGGAGCATTTCTTAGAAACTGGTCGATTGACATTGCCATCGTTTCATCCCACAGTATCTGGGATTGATAAAAGTAATTAAAATTTCCATCCTGCCTTTTGTGCTGTCTGAAGACCTCAAAGAGTCTCTTTCTGTATTCCTGATCGGAAAAATCAAGCTCTTCTGGCAGCTCCCTTTTTTCTTCTTCTGTCAGGGATTCAATACCGGACTGAGAGACCTTATCTATAATCTCCCTTTTTATGTTGAGGGCAACAATGGGAATGGAATTTTCCCTTGCAAAATCAAGGATAGGTTTATATAGATTGTAGTCAAAGCCCCACCTTTTAAAATACTCGCTCTTCCTGAGAAATTCTTTTTCTTCAATTTTTTTATTTATATAATCATCCAGCACGTCCTGGAAAGGTCGCTGAAACATCTCCATACCAATTGCGATCCTCTTATTTTTTTTGAAAAGCTCTTCGATGAACTTTCTCTGGAGGTAGTGATGACTTGTTCTGTCATGGTATTCTCCGATATATATTATCTTTCTACCAGAGACTCTTTGGATGACGTCTTCAAGAGCCAGTATCCTTCCTGGTTCAATTATCCGTGGTGGTTTTCTTAACTCTATTTCTATGCCCCTTTTTGGCTCTTCAAGTTCTTTCAGTATCACTTTGCCCTTTGATATTGCTATTGTTGAATATTGAGAGAATTCCTGTATAGAATTGATTGTTTTTACAGTATCCTCACCTTTTCTCAGTGCGACTATGGCTACTATTTTGTGGGGATGCCAGGGATTTCTTTTTACACTGATTGAAAAATCTGCCTCTATTATTTTCAGGGGACCAAAGAGCCGCCGGAGTTCAGGGTTATCAGTGCCGATAAAGATATAGGACTCCTTTGGATCAAATTTCTCTTTCTCAGGTTTGATTTCGAGGTGAGGGTTCTTTTCTTTTAGATAACCAATTATTGGCTCATAAAGCTCTTTGTCATTTTCTGGTGGAACGAGAAAGGCCTTTTCTTTAAAGATTTGAGAAATGGCTGGCAGGAATTCTTCTTCACTCAGTTTTCTCGGTAGCTTCTGGTCCTCATCTATTACCATGCTGAGGGGTTCATCATTAAGTGTCACCTTATAAGTTTCCTGATCTTCCCGAAGACTGATAACCTGCAGAACCTCACCGTTAGCGGTACGGAATTTTAAAGGTATATTGTAGATCTCCAGTGATAAATTGGGATCCTCTCTTTTTTGTAAGATTTCGAAGGAAACCTCAAAATGACCATCTTTATATATTATCCTGGTATTCTTCACTATTAGCTTTATCTTTTTTTCTGGAAATTCCATTACCCTTTCCATGGAAACTTCAGCTGTTAAAGGTCGTACGGATAAAATAGTAAAAAGCAGTAAAAAGAGAAAAGGATTTATAAAATTAAAAAACCAGGTCGATATATTATTTGCTTGCAGTTCTGTATTCATTTACCTTCCTCCAGAGTATGTACTCTATTTAGATAATCAAGAAACACTTTATACTGATAGGGTAGACTTCTTCTCTTATGAAAGATTATGTAAAAGCGCCTTTTGAACTCAAGGCCCTGAATCTTTATCTCTTTTAAGTTGCCTGAACTTATTTCATCCTTCACAGATACTCTGGAAAGTATAGCAACTCCTAGACCTGCCTTGACCGCCTCTTTAACAGCCTCTGTGGAGCCGAATATCCCTGCTATCTTTAGATCATCTATTGTCATCCCTTCTGAATGAAGCATTTTTTCCATAACCTTTCTTGTGCCCGAGCCCTCTTCTCTGAGAACAAAAGGAAGACTCTTCAGGTCTTCTGTCCTTATAAGTGATTTTTTGACAAGGTCAGGAGAAGCCACCAGTATCAGCTCGTCTTCGCCAAAAGGGATATGGTTGATTTTTGAATCTGTTAGTTTTGCACCTACTATCCCCAAAAATAGTTCGTGAGAAAGGACCTTATCAAGTATGCCTTTTGAATCAGAAATGAACAATTTAAATTCTATGCGTGTATGAAGCTCTCTAAATGTTTTTATGATACCTGGAAGAATATAAGTGCCGGGTATTGTGCTTGCTCCAATGACTAGTTCTCCTTCTGGCTGTTTTTTAATTTTCTTCAGACTTGATTTTGCCTCCTCCATCTTTTCCATTATCTCTATTGCATAGTTATGGAGGATCCTTGCTTCGGCTGTTGGTATTATAGTCCGTCCAAGGCGGTCAAAAAGCCTGCAATTTAGCTCTTCTTCGAGACTTTTAATGTGATCACTTACAGTGGGTTGTGTAAGGTGAAGTTCATCTGATGCCTTTGAAAAGCTTCTGTTTTTAAAAACCGATAAAAAAACCTTTAGTTGATGGATATCCATAATCTAATATATCATAAATTAATAGAATGTCTGCGTTAAGTAAAAATATACAGGATGACACAATAGTTGCAATTTCCACTCCACCTGGAGAGGGTGGTATTGGTATTGTACGAATAAGTGGTGCAGAAGCCCTGAACATAGCTGACAGGATCTTTCATTCTCCCAGGGGGATTAAACCATCCCTTTCTCCAAGCCACAGGATTTATTATGGTTTTATTGTTGATCCAGCCACTAACCAAAGAATTGATGAGGTCCTTATTTCTGTGATGAAGGCGCCCAATACCTATACCAGAGAGGATGTGGTGGAAATAAACTGTCATGGTGGATATGTTGTCTTAAGGAAGGTTTTTGAGCTTGTGTTAAATTTCGGTGCAAGACCTGCGCTTCCAGGCGAATTCACGATGAGGGCCTTTCTCAACGGAAGGATAGACCTTACTCAGGCAGAGGCTGTTCTTGACCTCATTAAGGCAAAGACAGAAGAGGCTGAAAGGATTGCCCTTGAACAGGTTACAGGTGCATTACGAGATGAGATCGATGATATATCCTCAGGACTCCAGGATATACTTGCTGAATTGGAGGCTTATATTGATTTTCCTGAGGAGGATCTGAACCTCAGCCCTGTAAACTGGCCCGAGAGAATAAAGATTTTCAAGGAGAGATTAAGGAGGCTCTCGTCTTCTTTTCACCAGGGAAGGATTATGAGAGAGGGTATAGCTACTGTGATTGCTGGAAGGCCAAATGTCGGAAAGTCTTCTCTTCTTAATGCTCTTCTCGGTGAAGATAGGGCAATAGTGACGGATATGCCCGGCACAACACGGGATATTATTGAAGAGATAATTAACATCATGGGCATACCCCTCAGATTAATAGATACAGCCGGAATCCGTGAGGCAAGGGATATTGTTGAGGCAGAAGGCATCAGGAGGACTGAGACTGCTATTGAGAGGGCAGATCTTGTATTGTTTGTTCTTGATGGTTCATGTGAGCTGACACCCTATGATTTTGCCATTCTTCATAAGCTCCATGGTAAAAAAAAGAAAACTATTGTTATACTCAACAAGGCGGATAAGGGCATTGTTGTTAACAGGGAGATTTTCGAGAATCTGCCGGTTGCTGTAGTTTCTGCTCTTAAAAAAGAGGGAATCGAGGAGCTACGTGAGATGATTTTTGATCATATTGTATATGGCGAGGGTTCAGGCAGGTTTGAGCCTTCAACAGGTCTTATACTAACAAGGGCAAGACATAAATTACTTATTGATGAAGCGATTGCTGCGATTGAGGTTGCCCTCTCAGAGATGGAAACAAGTGGATTGCTTGAGATTATAACATTCAATCTAAGAAAGGCTATTATGGCGCTCAATGAGATTACGGGACTTGAATTTACAGAAGAAACCCTTCTTGACAGGATATTTAGTGAGTTTTGTATCGGAAAATAATTGAAGGGGTATTTGTGGCTGAAAAGCTCGGACTCGAGACCCTTGAATTCAGGGATAAGATCTCTGTTCTTTTTTACAGATGGGGCATAATAATTTCAGGTCTTCTGATGCTTGGTGCCTCTATGTCAATGTTGATTTACGAGCAACAGAGGTGGACTTCGCCTTTATCAGGGCTTTTTATACTTGGTCTTTATTTATTTACGGGAATAAGTGTTTTTAATATCCATCTTTATATGGGAAGTCTGAAGAGATTTTTAAAGGGTATGTATATCTTTGCAGCTGGATTGTTTCTGATCCTTTTTTATGTTGGTGGAGGCCACCCTTTTTTACCTCTCATGACAATGCCTGTTACGAGCCTTTTGCTCCTTCCACTCTTTTGTTGCCTTGCTTTTATTGGAGCAAAGGAGGGATATTGTTTTAATCTTATTGAGGGCTATATACTTGCTTTTCTTCTTCCTTCCTATGTGCTACTCTGGAGTATAGCGGGTGAAGAGATAAAGATCTATGGTCTAATGGGATGTTCTGTCTTAATGCTCTTTCTTGGCTTGAGAAAGGCCGTAATGCCGCTAAGCTTTGACGTAGGTGATAAGACAAAGTATATTCCTTAAAAGAAGACTGATGATTTAGATTGAGTATCTTTGAAGTAAAAAACCACTACCTCTTCAGATAGAAAAAAGGAAACTTTCCTAAGATCCTTCAATCATTAATAAGTCAAAAGGCTGAAGAAGATTTTCAATAAAAAATCTATAGATTAGATAGAAAAAGTTTATATTTTGCATGAACAGAATTGATTATAATGTTACAAAATTAGCCTGTGATTGACATACAGAGGACAAATTTTCATGGTCTGATGAAAAAGTATAATCTTACTGTAAAAGAATACTTAAGCAGTGTAATTATTAAGATGATGAGTTAATAAGATTTTCTTTACTCATTCCCTCCGCTTACAGATAATATAATTTTTATGTAACAGCAATGTCCTTCTCACAGTGGTTGAATCGTTCTGAGAAATCCATTACCTCAAATATTCCTGTCCTTCCTTTATAACCAGTGTTCCTCAGTCCCTTACCATAATAGACTTTTACACTTCCAGAAAACTTTAGGTAATCCCTTTACTCATATGTTATGGTTTCTGCGTGTTTTACAGTAAGGACATATCTTTCTTACCAGCCGCTGGGCAACAATTTCCTATAACAGTGGAGGATATCAAAAAGGCTGGTATGCCAAGGTCAAGAGGTCTTATCAAAGAAGAGGGAGCGTCATCTGTGTTAAACTTCTTTCTTTGGCTCAATGTGAATATCAATTGCCTTCTGTTGTTTTCATGACCTCTGTCTCTTCAGCACTCAGGATTTTCTGAAGCCGTAAAATTCCTTGATTGTCTTAAGTATACCCTCTTTGAGCTTATCAATATTTTTACATATACCTGCTGGAGTCTTTTTATGGCCTCAACTTGTTCACTGTCAAAGGGGTCACAAACTATAAGAGTGATCTGGCCATCTTTTTGCCAGTCATACAAGCAGGTGTTTCATTGCAAATGGCTTTGGAAGAATATTGCGTTACAGCTTCTATGTCAAGCTTAAGTGCGTCTATCTTTTTATTTCAATATCAATTGACTCAGCCGTTACTTCTGTGAAATATCTTCTGTGAGAAATTTACCATCGGATTTCGGGATTTCAATATTCATAGAAGAGATGGTTTCTGCTTGAGTGATTGGTGGAATCAAGTAGTGTGGTCTGTGGAGGTTTTTTCCTTGAATTTAAGAAGCCTTTTTCTGGCTGCTTCTTGATTAATTTAGTATATTCTCAAACTGCCTTTTATTTATAAGACCTCTGCTTAATAAAAGGTTGGCAACGAATTCAACTGTCAGTGCTCTGCTCTCTATAATAAAAGGGAAAAGTTAGCTGCCTGAAAGAAGGTCAAGCAGTCTATCAAATTCTTCGAGGGAGTTATAGGTTATCTCTATCCTTCCTCTTTTGCCTCTGTGAATTATCCTTACTGGTGTGCCTAGGGTCTTTTTGAGCCTCTCTTCAAGGGTTGAGATGCTGGGATCTTTTAAGACCTTTTTCTTAGACTGTTTATGTTCCCTGCTGGAAAGTTTTTTAACAAGCTCCTCTGTCTGTCTTACGGTAAGGCCTTCTTTTATAATCTTTCTTGCCACTTCTACCTGAAGGCTTCTGTCTTCAATGCCAAGAATTGCCTTTGCATGGCCAAAACTCAGGCTGCCTTCGTGAAGCCTCTCTTTTATCTCTTCAGGCAGTACCAGGAGTCTCAGATAGTTGGCAACTGATGCCCTGTCTTTTCCAACCTTTTTTGCTATCTCTTCCTGAGTAAGATGGAAATCCTTTTTCAGTCTCTCAAAGGCAAGGGCTGTCTCTATAGGGTCAAGGTCTTCTCTCTGGATATTCTCTATAAGAGCTATCTCCAGGGCATCCCTTGAGGCAAGGTCTTTGATTATTGCAGGTATCTTTTTTAAGCCAGCGAGCTTTGCTGCTCTTAGTCTTCTTTCACCTGCTATTAATTTAAATGTGCCGTCTCCCTGTCTTGTTACAATAACAGGCTGTATAATACCTTTTTCCTTAATTGATTCAGCAAGCTCATTGAGTGACTCATCCCTGAATACCTTTCTTGGCTGGTGGTCACCAGGGATGATTCTGTCTATATCAAGTTTTATGACCTCCTCTGCCTTTTCAGGCAGAAGGGCCTCAATTCCTCTTCCCAACGCTGTTTTCATTCAGTATCTCCTTTGCAAGTTCTATATAACTCTGGGCACCTTTTGATTTTATATCATAAAGCATCACAGGTTTTCCATGACTGGGTGCCTCTGCAAGAGCAACATTTCTTGGAATAACACTTTCATAAACAAGGTCTGTAAAATGTTTTCTCACCTCAGCCTCTACCTGGTGGGAGAGGGCATTTCTGGGATCAAACATCGTTAGCAAAATACCTTCAATCTCAAGCCCTGGATTAAAGGAGCTTCTTACCATACTCAGGGTCTGCATGAGAAGGCTCAGACCCTCAAGGGCATAATATTCGCATTGCACAGGAATAATAACCCCATCTGCTGCTACAAGAGCATTAAGAGTGAGAAGACCGAGTGAGGGAGGACAATCTATGAGGATATACTGAAATCTCTCTTTTACTGAAGAGACTGCCTTTGAAAGGATAAACTCCCTGCTGTTTTTTCCAACAAGCTCAACTTCCACTCCAAGCAGGTCTACTGTGGATGGTGCAAGAAAGAGATGGTTTATCTCAGTGGCAAGGATTATGTCCTTCAATTGAGCCCTTTCAATATAAATATCATAAAGACTAGCATTCAGGGACTTTCTATCAATACCAAGGCCACTTGTCAGATTTCCCTGGGGATCTGTATCTATAACAAGGATATCCTTTTCTGCCAGTGCAAGCGATGCGCCAAGATTAATAGCAGTAGTGGTCTTTCCAACACCGCCCTTCTGATTAACAATTGTCAGTATCCTCGCCACAATGGATTATAACATAAGCCTATGAAAGGGCTGAAGACGGGTGTTCCACGTGGAACACATTCAGCTG
>JAOACK010000034.1 GCA_026417875.1 Thermodesulfovibrionales bacterium
CTCTAACCGGAGGCCATGAAGCTGGTCACGGGACAGTGTCTGGCGGGCAGTTTGACTGGGGCGGTCGCCTCCTAAAGGGTAACGGAGGCGTCCAAAGGTCACCTCAGGCTGGACGGAAACCAGCCGTTGAGTGCAAAGGCATAAGGTGGCTTAACTGTGAGGCTGACGAGCCGAGCAGGTGGGAAACCAGGGCTTAGTGATCCGGTGGCACTGAGTGGAAGGGCCATCGCTCAACGGATAAAAGGTACGCCGGGGATAACAGGCTGATCGGGCCCAAGAGTTCACATCGACGGCCCGGTTTGGCACCTCGATGTCGACTCATCGCATCCTGGGGCTGAAGTAGGTCCCAAGGGTTGGGCTGTTCGCCCATTAAAGCGGTACGTGAGTTGGGTTCAGAACGTCGTGAGACAGTTCGGTCCCTATCTGCTGTGGCCGGAGGAGACTTGAGGGGAGCTGTCCCTAGTACGAGAGGACCGGGACGGACGGACCTCTAGTGTTCCAGTTGTCCTGCCAGGGGCAATGCTGGGTAGCTATGTCCGGAAGGGATAACCGCTGAAGGCATCTAAGCGGGAAGCCCACCCCGAGATAAGGTCTCCCTGAAGGGTCCTGGTAGACTACCAGGTAGATAGGCTGGAGGTGTAAGCACCGTAAGGTGTTGAGCCGACCAGTACTAATAACCCGTTTGACTTGACCTCTTAAACCATGTTGTCAAATTTGATTTTTTAGGATTTATTTTGTAAAATAAAATAGAATTTTGCGGTGGCGATACCGGAGGGGAAACACCCGTTCCCATCCCGAACACGGCAGTTAAGCCCTCCAGGGCCGATGATACTATGACCGGTGAGGTCATGGGAAAGTAGGTCGCCGCCGCATTTTAATTTTCAGGATTAATTCCAAAGTCCCTGACTGTAAGAATACTCCAGAAAGGGTAGCCTAAGGCCTCTATATTCTGCCTTCCATTTTGCTCGCACCTGTCAAGAAGGGCTATCACACCGACAATTATTAATCCTGCTGCCTTTGCCACATTGATTGCCTTTATTGTTGATGCTCCTGTTGTTACAACATCATCAATTATTATCACTCTGTTACCCTCTTTTACATTGCCTTCAATCTGTGACATTGTGCCGTGACCTTTTGGTTCTTTCCTTATTACAAATGCCTCTATTGGCTCATTCATATCATAGGAATATCTGGCAACGGCAAAGGCAATTGGGTCAGCTCCCATGGTAAGTCCACCAATGGCATCTACCTTTAAACCCAGCTCTTTAATTTTTTCAAAAATAAGCTTTCCTACTAGATAAAGACCTGCAGGGCTGTAGGTAGTCTGTTTTAGATTGAAGTAATAATTACTGTAAATACCCGATGAAAGCCTGAAAGGCTTTTCACTGTATTTATACGAGCGGATTTTAATCAGTTCTATAAGTCTTTCCCTATCGTTCATTAAACTTTAAAATGTATAATTTATAACAGAGGTTTTGTTTTTGCTGTCAAACTCATATTACCTCATGTGTTTAATTAAGTCAATATTGGTTTCTGAAAAAGTTTATCTAATGCAAATAAGTTTAGAGGGATTTTTTCGGTCTCAAGAATTGAAGCTGTAATTTTATCTGGTATAATTAAATTATGAAGTGCAGGGTTTGTGAAGGGGTTCTAGAGCTTCAGATGGATTGAAGATCAGTATATCTGAGCTGCAGGTCCTGCGGCAGGATATATAAAATCAGTGAATATTTAGATGAGATTGATGAAAAGACCTGGCAGCTTATTTCCTTAAGACCAGCAAACAGGGTATAAAAGAGTATAAATGGAAGATCAAGAATACAGAAACATTATCTGCAAAAGATTCTGCAGTTATTATAAATCTGGAAAAGAAAGTCTATCATGTGGTGCTTTTAATTTTTTAAAACTCTCTTTAACACCAGGAGAATTAAAAGGCTTGATTGAAAATAAACTCTTTACTCCTCTTGCTATTGAGGATAATGAACTATGTAAAAGTTGTAAATTCAGCCTTAATGACTGTGATTTCCATGCCGGCCTCTCTGAGATACCCTGCGGAGGATATAGGATTGTAAAGATTCTGAAAGAAAGGAATAGATTACAGTTCAGATAGTTCATGAATAAACTTCAAATGATCTCAAAAGAATACGGCTCACTCATGCATACCTTCAGCGCGAGAACAATCGATAATTTAAGGCACCAGGCTTTTTTCAGGGTACTTATGCCTGCCATATCTAAATTTATCGATGATAATGTGGAAAAGGAAATCAAAAAAGACTCCCTTGCCATAAAACTTATCTTTGATGCCTTCAACCTTGAAAGAAAGGTCTCAAAGACTGAATTTGATAAAATTATTGAAAAGACCAAAAGGATTGATGAAGAATTTCTCGAGAAAACCAGCTCCGTTCCTCTTTCGTTAAAGATTCCCTATAATGAGGTCGAAGAATTAAGAAGAAGAAGGATAGAAACCCTTGCAAGATTTGTCTGCACCATACTCCATCACTGGATGGATGAAGAAAGCCTTCACAGTGCTATCAGACTTGCTTATAAAAAAGAAGACCTCAAAAAACTTATATTTAATATTCTCCATCTTTATAATCTTGAGACAAAGATTCTCTCCAGTTCTGTTAAACTTCCCTTGATCTTGAAGCCGGCGAAGGAATCCCTCTCAAGAGCACTTTTTGATACAATGGAGTCTGTAGCCAGAGAAATAGCAGAAGAATGGAGTGCAAGATTTTTTACTTAATAGTCCTCAGCCTTGGGTCAAGACTATCCCTTAGCGTCTCTCCAACAAGATTGTAACTAAGTGTTGTTATAAATATTGCAAGTCCAGGAAAAAAGGAAAGCCACCAGGCAACCTCTATATGGTCCTTACCAGAACTTAGGATATTTCCCCAACTCGGCTCTGGTGGCCTTATGCCAAATCCAAGAAAAGAAAGAGCAGACTCAGTCAGGATTGCACCTGCTATGCCGAATACTGCAGCCACGAATACCGGTGCAAGGCTGTTTGGAAGTATATGCCTGAATATAATCCTGATATTATTAAGCCCCAGCGCCCTTGCTGCAAGTACAAATTCTCTCTCCCTGAGTGTAAGAAACTCTGCCCTTACAAGTCTTGCCACATCCATCCAGCCGGTAAGTCCGATAATTATCATTATGGTCCATATGCTCTGCTCCACTATTATGACAACTGCCAGTATAAGAAATATGGTCGGAAAGGTCAGCATTATATCAACAAATCTCATCAAGATGGAATCAACCCTGCCACCATAATAACCTGCCAGGGCTCCTACAATCATTCCTGTGAAAACTGCAATTGAGACAGCAACAAAACCCACACTTAGCGATACTCGGACACCATAAATCATTCGTGATAGTACATCTCTTCCGAGCTCATCTGTTCCAAAGGGATGTTTAAGGCTTGGTGGTGAAAGTACATTGTCCACATCTATCTCTGTGGGTGAATAGGGAGCTATATAAGGTGCAAAAAGGGCAACTGCTAAGAGCAGGATTATTATTAAAAGGGCAGCCAGGGAAACAGGATTATTTCTGAAATTTTCAATAATACCGGTCATCCCTTCTGACCCACCCTTATCCTTGGATCAACAAGGGCATAGGCGATGTCTGCAATTAGATTGCCAAGCAGCGTAAGTAAAGCAATTATGACAAGCATTCCCATGACAACAGGATAATCCCTTGCCATTGCAGATGAGTAATAAAGCTGACCCATCCCAGGAATGGCGAATATAGTCTCAAATATTACGCTGCCACCAATAAGACCTGGTATAGAAAGACCAAGTATAGTCACCACCGGAAGCAATGCATTTCTAAGTCCGTGTCTGAATATAACTGTTTTTTCTGGCAGGCCTTTTGCCCTTGCTGTTCTTATGTAATCCTGCCTTAAAACCTCGAGCATGCTCGACCGGCTGTATCTTGAAAGCCCTGCTATACCGCCTGTGGCAGCAACCAGTACAGGAAGGATGAGATGTCTTGCTACATCTATTACTCTTTCAAAGAAGGTCATACCTTCTGTCTCTATACTCTGGATACCCGAGATAGGAAGCCAGCCGAGCTCAACACCAAAAAGTATCATCAAAAGAAGTGCGAGCCAGAAATGGGGAACAGAGAATCCTGCAAAGACAAATACAGTGGTTATCCTGTCAAAAAGCGAATTCCTCTTCCAGGCAGAAAAAACTCCGATGGGTAAGGCAAAGAGAAAGATTACTGTCATGGAAAGAATATTTATTGAAAGTGTGATAGGTAACCTCTCTTTTATCTTATCTATTACCTTTCTCTGGTCAACAAAGGATTCTCCGAAATCAAGCCTTAGAAATCTCTTGAGCCATTCAAAGTACTGGATGTGGAGTGGCTTATCAAGACCGTATAGTTTCTTAAGATTCTCCCTAGCCTCCGGGGACGCCTTTATATTCAGTTCTGTCTGACTTTCAACAGGACCACCAGGTGCAAGGTGAATAACAATGAAGGTGATCACTGTTATTCCAAAGAGAATGGGTACCATCGCAAGAAGGCGTTTAAAGATATATACCTTCATTGGCCTTCCATTAAAAGAAATAATGCAGATTCATTCAATCTAACATGTGAGAGATGAAACCTGAAGACCTGAATGTTCTAATTCTCCCAGCCCCAGCGAGCTGATTATTGATCTGAATATATAAAGCCCATCGGTATTACCGAGTATCTCCTCAGAAGCCCTTTCAGGATGGGGCATCATCCCGAGGATATTGCCCTCCTTGTTAATTATTCCTGCAATATTGTCTAAAGAGCCGTTTGGATTTGCCTGCTCATTTACAGCACCGTCACTGGTACAATAACGAAAAACGATCTGATTATTATCCCTTAATTCCTTTAGAACCTCAGGCGTGGCAAAGTAGTTTCCCTCACCATGAGCAATTGGAATCTTTAAGACCTGACCCCTTGTGCATTCACTGGTAAAGGGTGTTTTATTATTTTCCACCCTTATATATACATCTCTACAGATAAATCTGAGACCTCTGTTACGAAGCATTGCCCCTGGAAGGAGCCTCGCCTCAAGTAGTATCTGGAAACCATTGCATATGCCTATAACCAGACCACCATTCTGAGCAAAACGTTTCACTGCCTTCATTATAGGAGAGAATCTAGCAATTGCACCAGTCCTAAGGTAATCACCGTATGAAAAACCTCCGGGAAGGACAATCACCTTAAAGGAAGGATCTATTGTCTCCTCCTGATGCCATATAAACTGAACCGGCTGTCCGAGTACGTGCTTGAGCACGTGATAGCAGTCATGGTCACAGTTGCTTCCAGGAAATACAACAACTCCAAACATCAGACCCCTCCCGGGCCCATCAGCTTCTTCAGGCAATAACCCTGCCCTCTGATAAGATACATCTGTCTGTAACCTTTTCCGGACCCTCTCCTATTTCAAAATGATAATCTTCAATCACCGTGTTGGCAAGAAGGCTCTCACACATCTCCTTAAGAGACTTCTGTGCCTCTTCGAGAGTCAGTCCTTCAAGCTCTATCTCTATTAGCTTTCCAACCCTCACATCCTTTATTCCCCTGAAACCAAGATGCTCAAGACCTGACTGCACGGCCTTTCCCTGGGGATCGAGTACACCTTTTTTTAATGTCACATAGACCCTTGCCTTCATGAGTTATTTTAACACAACTGCTAATGTAAAAATCTTTTTAAGCCGGCCTTTTTCCTGTGGTAAAATAATTTATGAATGATTGTCCTTGCATCCTAAAAAAAATATACCCGAAAATATAAAGAATTTACTGAAAATTTTTCAACCCTCTACGTTGATGAGAACTCGGGAGAATGGATTTCGTGGCTCTATGAGAAATATTGTTGTTCATGAATATCTTGATATAAGATGGTAAAGAATTAAGAAATTTCTTGAGGATGTGGAATCGGTCTTTTTGTTAAGAACATTAAGGATTTTAAGGAAATAAAAAATTCTTTCTCTCTGATATAATAATCCTCTGGAGTTAGAAATGGCACTTCTTGATCTATTCAAAAAAGGTCTTGAAAAGACAAAAAAAGGCCTCATCGAACGGATGGGCTCCCTGTTCAGTGTTTCTATGAATGAAAGTTCATTTGAGCAGCTAGAGGAGGCATTACTGCTTGCCGATGTTGGTCCAAAGGCAACAGTAGAACTTCTTGGAACCTTAAGGGAAGAGGCAAAAAGAAGCAATCACAGGGATATTAGAGAGCTTTTAAGGGAAAGCATGCTGAAGCTCCTTGGCGCACCGGTGCATTTAAATATACCTGAAACCCCGCCTGCTGTAATACTCATGGTTGGAGTAAATGGTGTAGGAAAGACAACAACAATTGGAAAACTGAGTCATAGATTCAGGTTAGAGGGTAAAAAGGTCATCATCGCTGCATCCGATACATTCAGGGCTGCTGCAATTGAGCAGCTTGAGGTATGGGCAAAAAGAACTGATGCCCAGCTCATAAAACACCAGATGGGTTCTGATCCTGCAGCAGTTGCCTTTGACGCAATTCAATCAGCAAGGGCAAGGAATGCAGAAGTTGTAATAATAGATACAGCTGGCAGACTCCATACAAAGAGCCCACTGATGGAAGAGCTGAAAAAGATAAAAAGGGTTATTCAGAAAGCCATTCCAGAGGCACCCCATGAGAGCCTTCTTGTTCTTGATGCGACTACGGGTCAGAATGCCCTCAATCAGGCGAGACTATTCAATGACGCCATAGGTGTCACCGGCATTGCCCTCACAAAACTTGATGGCACGTCAAAGGGCGGGATGGTCTTTGCAATAAAAAAAGAACTCAATATACCTGTAAAATTAATAGGCCTTGGTGAAGGAATTGAAGACCTTGCGGACTTTAAACCTGAAGAATTTGTGGATGCCCTTCTTCAATAAAATAATTAAAAGCCCGCCTTAGAACCCTTCTGCCTTAATGTAACAAAAAATTAACAATCTTTTAATAATGATGTAATAACAAAAATGTTTAATAAAAATATGGAGATTGTAGAAGGACTCCAAACTACAATGGTTAAATGTCCTGTATGCGATTCAGAGGCTGTGTATAGATATGGAAAAATTAGGGGAAGGCAAAGGTACCAGTGCATCATGTGCGGAAGACAGTTTATTAACGGGGCAAAAAAACAGGAAATACAGGGCAGACCTGTATGCCCGAGATGTGGCAAGCTTATGAATCTCTACAGAATTGAAGGAGATATTATAAGATTCAGATGCTCTGATTATCCCGCATGCAGGACCTTTAAAAAATTCTTGATCAAGGAGGTATAGATAATGAATTATTATATTCATAACATACCAGGCAGATTGAGAATTAAGAGCCCTGTTATCAAGAATAACAGGTCAGCAGCTGATGACATAAGAAAGAGTCTGAGTTCCCTTTATGGAATAGCCACAGTTGAAATTAACATGATTACAGGTAGCCTTCTTGTTAATTACAATCATAAAATGATCAAACATACAGATATAATTGATATTCTCGAAAGAAAAGGTTATTTTGATTCCTCTAAAGCTATAACAAATGATGAATATATACATAAAGCCGCATCAAAGGCAGGAGCCGTTATAGGAAAATCTCTTTTCAGTACCTTTGCAGGAATGGCTTTAGAAAGAACACCTCTGTCCTTCCTGACAATATTGATTTAATTATTAAGGGGATTTTTTCATATTATTTATTAGATTCTCAACCCTTCTCGTTACGAGAACAGGAAGAAAGTCTTTTATCCTTGCAGTTCTTTTGAACTCCTTCAACACTCCCTCATAAGTTTTCTGCACATCCTGGAATGCCAAACCGGTTTTCATTACCAGTGATGCAATTGCATCAAAATGAACCTTTCTCTCCTTTTCATCCTCATATAAACTGATATCTGAGTCAGACGTTTGAAAGGATTGTGCCTCTTTTTTGTTCAGGTGATTTGCTCTCTCAGCATTTCTGTCATTATCGGATATCATAGCCACTTTAATCTTTTAAAAAGAATATACATAAAAATAGCCGGAATAACAGATAGTATAATAATTACAATTAAGGTTGTATATTGACCAAGAAAGGTCCATGGATTTTCACTTCCACCCGGGAGATTAATATTCATGCCATAGAATGTACCCAGAATGGTTGCAGGTATGGAAAGTGTAAATACAATGGTTAAAAGTGCCAGAATCTTGTTTGTTCTGTCTGAACTTATAATGAAGTCCGTGTCTTTATAAATTTCTATTGTCTCTTTGCACTCCTCGAGAATCGTCCATGCCCTGTCTACATAGTCAGAAAGATCTCCAAAATATACATCCATACCACTGTCTGAAAATCTCTGAATTCTTTTTTCAAGGTCATGAATAACAACCCTGAGAGATGTAACAACCCTTCTTATATTGGCTATATTATGCCTTAGCTCTGTAACCTCTCTTACAGCATCAGTGGATTCATCAAATACCTTTTCCTCAATCCTTTCTATGTCAGCAATTACTTTTTGCAGCATGAGCATTATATTCTTTATAAGGGCATGGATTATTTTGTAGAGAAGAAAGGACGGTGACCTGCCGAGATATTCATTATAGGCCTCTTCGTCTTCTTTACAGAGAGAAAAAATCCTGTTTATGGGCTTCAATTCTCCTGAATGGACAGTGACAAGAAAGTCTTTACCAAGAAAAATCCCAACCTGGGATGGTATGGAAAACCTCTTTTCCTTTATATATCTTGGAAAATGAAGAATAATAAAAAGATAATCCTTATAAATGTCTATTTTAGGTATCTGGGTTTTTGAAATACAGTCTTCTATATCTAAAGGATGAAAACGGTATCTCTCAAGGAGGGCATTTAGTATAGAAGCAGAGGGGTTATCGATATTAATCCAAAGGAAGTTTTTACCCCATATGCTTTTCAGATTCAGGCCAACTTCGAAATCTACTGCGTTATCTTCCATAATAGCCACCTATTTCAACATCTCTGCCTTATCAGTCAATTCCCAGGGAAGACCTATATCCATTCTACCAACATGTCCGTAGGAAGCAAGCTTTCTGTAAAAGCCTCCCTTGATAGTAGATGGCATATACCTGAGGTTAAATTGCTTTATTATCCCTGCTGGTCTGAAGTCAAAAAATATGTTTATGCGCCTTGCTATCTCCTCATCAGGTATTTTGCCTGTGCCGAATGTCTCTATCTGTATACTTACAGGTCTGGAGATTCCTATGGAATAACTAAGCTGGACTTCACATTCATCAGCAAGGCCTGCTGCCACTATATTTTTTGCTGCATAACGGGCTGCATAGGCTCCTACCCTGTCAATCCTTAAGGGATCCTTGCCGCTGAGAGCTGAACCACTGTGTCTTGCATATTCACCATAAGTGTCAACAGCATTCTTTCTTCCTGTAAGACCTGAATGAACAAGGGGCCCTCCCGGGATAACAGGGCCTTCAGGATTTATAAATATAGATGTTCTGTCATCCATCTTTATATCCTCATCATGAAGCGCAGGCTTTATTACATATTCAATGATGTCTTCCCTCAAACGTTTGGGATCAGGTTTTTCGCTTGACTGGCTGACAATTATTGTTATTGAATGAATACGATGGGGTCTTCCATTTTTGTATTCTACACCCACCTGTGTCTTTCCATCAGGTTCGAGATAGGAGAGTATATTCTGGAACCTGACCGAGGTCAGGCGTCTAGAGAGTTTATGGGCTAGCCAGATCGGCATAGGCATGTAAGAAGCCGTTTGATTACAGGCAAACCCAAATACAGTGGCCTGGTCAAAGGCTGGTATTCTTTCTATTTCCTCCTCAGTGAGCTCTTTTTCATCAAAATAGTTGTGCTCATGTCTTAATTCCTTTATGCTTGTAAGAATACTGCAGCTTCTTGCATTAAAGCCATTTCCTGTGTAGCCAACCTGATTTATTACTTGTCTTGCTATATTTGGAAAGTCTACAACAGCGCTGGATTCAAATCTTGCTGCTATGAAAACAACATTTGTAAATATGGCACATTCTGCCCTTATCCTTGAGAAAGGGTCCCTCTGCAGGAAATGGTCAACTATGGAATCACTTATCTGGTCACAGAGCTTGTCAGGATGACCCTCTGTTACAGATTCTGATATAAATATAAAATCTCTTTTCATGAGTTACTCTTGTTTGCAAGGAGTTTTTTAGTAGATTCATTAACCATTAAGGGAATCACTGCACCTGTTCCTACGACCAGAGCATCCATGAGACCGATTGGAACGACACCCAGAAGCCTCCTCAAGCCAGGAATAGCCATTGATAGAATCTGTAAAATAAATGAGCCACCAAGGGCAAGGTTCAGATATCTGTTAGAAGCTAATTTTTCTTTGTCAAAAATTGAATAATTTTCTGAACGACAGCTTATGGCATGAAGAAGCTGACCCAGTGTTAGGGTCATAAAAGCAATACTACCTGCTCTTGTACCCAAACCGTATCTTGCAATACCGTAACCATATGCACCAAGTGCACCAGCTGATAACATAGCTGATTCAAAGGTTATTCTTTTAAAATCCGAGGATTTCAAAATAGGGTCATCCTTCTTTCGGGGAGGATGTATTAAAATGTCAGGCTCAGGGGGTTCTAGGGCAAGTGCAAGACCAGGAGCTATGTCAGAAACCAGATTGAGCCAGAGCAGTTGCATTGCATTAAGTGGCTGCCCCATACCTGCTGATATAGCTGAGAACATGACCATTATCTCACTTAAATTTGTGGCAAGAAGAAAGCGGAGAGATTTTCTGATATTATTGTAAACTGCTCTTCCATGACCTATGGCAATTATTATTGTTTCAAGTCTGTCGTCTTCAACAACAACATCTGCGACTTCTCTTGCTACATCTGTACCGGTGTTTCCCATAGCAATACCTATATCT
Organism: Thermodesulfovibrionales bacterium; assembly: GCA_026417875.1. Taxonomy (NCBI): domain Bacteria; kingdom Pseudomonadati; phylum Nitrospirota; class Thermodesulfovibrionia; order Thermodesulfovibrionales; species Thermodesulfovibrionales bacterium. The sequence continues at coordinate 10,869 of JAOACK010000034.1, forward strand.
GCAGCCTTGAGTGCAGGACCGTCATTTATTCCATCCCCGGTCATTGCTACGACCTTACCTGCACTCTGCAGAGCTTTAACTATTTGGAGTTTATGAGCAGGACTCACCCTAGAAAAGACATGAACATTTTTCAATATTGCTTTCATTATTTCAGGTTCTATATTTACCAGATTTGTTGAATCGAGAATTTCAAGGTGTGTTCCCCTGCTGAGGTTCAACTCTCTGCCAATCGCATAGGCTGTGGGAGACTGATCACCGGTAATCATTATTGTTTCTATGCCCGCTCTGTGAAAGGCATTTATCAATTCCTTTACTCCGTCCCGTATGGGATCAGCCATACCCACCAGTCCAAGCCAGATAAACTCAATCTCCTTCGCTAGGAACTCAGGATAAATTTCGGATTTTAGCTTGCTTAATAAAGAATTATTTAAATCTCCATCTATAAAACCATAGGCCACACCGAGTATCCTGAGACCATTACATGCCATCCTTTCATTTTCCATTTCTATAGTAAGCCTTTCTTCATCATTAAGAGGGATCCTTACTCCATCCTTCATGTAGAAATTACAGAGTGATAGTACTTCTGACGGACTACCTTTTATAGCAACAATCATCCCTTCTGGCTTTTTACTTCCTGATACCTTTATACTGTGTAGAGTAACCATGTAATTTCTCTTTTCTGAGCGGTGATATATTTTTAAACGGGGAAACTTCTTTCTGATTTTTATTACATCTACTTTTGCACTTATTGCCATATAAATCAGGGCATTTTCTGTAGAGGTGCCGTTCACAATGTATTTATCATCTTGCCGAAGTACCTCGCTCTCGTTGCAGAGAGTGCAGACATGTATGAGCCTGAGAAGTTCATCATTTTCATAGGCATTAAGTATTGAATTATTTATATCCTTTTCTACCTTACCAGTTGAGCTAGATAATATAAAAGACCCATCAACTACATTTAATCTTTTCATGCCGGTAAATATAGTAACTACAGCCATTCTATTAAAAGTTATAGTTCCTGTTTTATCAAGACATATGGTCTGGATAGAACCAAGGGTTTCCACTGCCTCTAAATGCCTTATAATTACGCCATGCCGCCGCATCTTTCTTATTCCAAGTGCAAGGGTTGTGGTAGCCACTGCCGGAAGTCCTTCTGGAACTGCAGCAACTGCTAGGGATATGGATGTTTTGAGCATCTGGAGCAAGCCGTATCCCCTTAAAATTCCTATAAGAAATACAAGCCCGCAAACAGCCATACCTATGAATACTAGCTGCCCGCTGATCTTTCTTAGCTGTCTTTCCATGGGTGTTTCAGGAGCTCTCACTTCTGAAATCAGAGTCTGTATCTTTCCTATCTCCGTGAAACTTCCTGTGGCTACAACTACCCCTAAACCCTGACCACCTGTAACAAGTGTTCCTCTATATACCATATTGATTCTATCTGCAAGGGGAACATACTTGTGAGAACCAGGCTCTGAGCCGTTCGATTTAATTACCTCATGAGTCTTAAGCACTGGCATGCTTTCTCCAGTAAGTGCTGACTCATCAACACTAAGGTTATGAGCCTCTAATAATCTCGCATCAGCTGGTACAAAACTGCCAGGTCTAAGAACAATTATATCTCCCGGAACTATTTCCTCTACGCCCACTTCCCTCTGGATTCCATCCCTGATAACCAGGGCATAGGGTCTGATAAGACTTTTCAGTGAATGGATGGTTTTTTCTGCCTGACTCTCTGTGAGATAACCTATTGTGGAATTTATCGTTACAACTGCCATAATAATAATCGCATCAGCTAGCCCTCCCGTAAGCAAAGAAATTACTGCAGCAGCGCCCAGAAGAGCAACAGGCAGTGATTTAAACTGATCGATAAAGATACTTATACCTGAACGAGGCACTGATTCGGGAAGTATGTTGGGTCCGTATTTTTTGAGATTTTCTCTGGCTGAAAGCTCTGAGAGACCGTAATTCCTGTCGGTATTAAAGATTTTTAAAACTCTTTCAGATTCAATAAGATGCCATGGCTCGGTAATCTGTTTTTCAGCATGGGAAATCAGTCTCCTTAGCTTTCTGTTTTTAATCTCACCCGTTTTTTTATGAGATGAGGATTTAAGAGTTTTTCTGTCATTACTGAAATTAGTCTTATTGTAGACTATTACAGCTTCTTTTATAACGGAGGCTATGACATGAGGTGAATTATCAGAATTAAAGTAAACGAGGATGTTTCCCGTGAGTATATTAATAGAAAAATTTTTTATACCTTCTTTTTCTGAAAGTTTTAATGTAAGAAATTTCTTTAATGACTCTGAACGATAAAGCCCCCTTACTTTATACCTTGCCCTTCCCTTTATGGAATGTAAGATCTGAACCATTGACAGGAATTTTCATATTTTATTGCTTACTGTTAAGTCTCCTTTACTGTTTCTCCAGAGGGTGTTTTTACTTTTGGAATGGCTGCTCCAGCAATCTCCTTTACACCCTCAACTACGCCAATTAGCATTTCTTTAACAGCCATAAGGGCCGTATTTCCTATAGTTCCTGCAGTCTCTATTGCTCCGCTAACCGCTACCTTTGCTACTTCTTCTACATCACCGCCTATTTCCTTTGTTGCCTCTATAACACCATCAACTGCCCTTCTTGCAACAAGGGCTACATCTGCGCCTATTTCTGCTGCGCCTCTTACAGCACCCCTTACCGTCTGGCTGGCTGCTGAAACTACATCACCACCTACCTCTGCCACTCCCATGACAACACCCTTTGCAATGCTCTTTGTGCTTAAAATAAGCCCTGTCCCTACCTCTTCTGTGGCCTGAATGCTTCCTTTTACTATATCTTTTATGATGTTTAAGCTTTCATTAGCTACAGTGCCTGTTGCCTTCAGAGTATTTGAAACAGTATTTTTTGCCAGACTTACAATCTCTGCCTCAATCTCTCCTATACCCCTCAGACTGTTTATAACACCCTCTTTAATTGTGGTACCAGCCTTACCAAGACCAGTGCCACTTTCCATACCCTCTGCTATTTTTTGATTTGTCATTTTGGACACCTCCTTTGTAGTAGAGTTTTTGTTGTTAGTATCGAGGCCTATAATTATTCGCTTTTGCCCTTTAACAGTATGTTAAAGGCATACCAGAAAGCTGTGTACCATGCAGGTGCTATAAAGTTGCCTCTTGCAATCTGGTACAGACCAAAAGAAACCAAAATAATAAAAGATAAAGCTGCTAGGTCCATTTCTCCGTTTGTCATATCCTTAAAATGCCTGTTAAGTTCCTGGAAAAGGTCTGTTAACCTCTTATGGAAATTAGATGGATATTTATGATTATCATTAATCTTAAAAAAGCCTTTTTCTTCTGCGTATCTTATTATGTTGCCTCTATCACCATCATAGATAAAAAGAACACTTCCAGTAACTGGATTAAATTCTATCCTTTCTATTCCCTTAACTGTTGCCATATGTCCTGAAAGAGAAATAAAGTACTCTACATCGCCCTTTTTTGATGGTATCTTTAATCTCATCCGTCCTGCAGTCTTGTGGATACAGAAAGCATCAGGTATATCAGGCACCTTTTTCGCCCTCAGCTGTCTCTTTATGTGTCTCTGCCATCTCAGCTTTTACCTCAGCCACAAGATCCTCAACTAACTCACTCACCTCTGCAAAGGTTTCTTTACCCTTCTCATAAAGAATGATGCCTCCTTTTATAGCAGCCTTTGCAATCGGTTTTGCAGCACCCGCAAGTACCGGGATAACAACAGGTGCAAGGATGGCAGCACCAATTCCTATGGCAAGACCGCTCAATATATTGCCCTTCCAGTCATTGTTAAAGATTGCCATTGCCTACCTCCCTACTTTGTTCTTGATAGTTAAATATTATAGTTAAACAAACCTTTCAGTCTATATTTTTTTTCATTACTTTCCTAAGGCTTAAAAAATAAGGTTTAATAAAAATTTAACTTACTTTTCATGATTCTTTAATAACTTAGTGTTTAAATATAAATGTAAAGATTAAAAACTTAAGGAGGGTAAGATGATTGATTACAGAATAATACATCACAGTCCAGGATTGCTAAAGGTTGAGATTCCTGCCATTAAGAATATTTCTCGCATAAAGTTAAAACAAATTTCTTCTTACATAACCGTACCTGAAGGAATAAGGAGCATAAGGCCAGATATATTTAAAGGTATTGTGGTCATTAAATACGAAGACGGCAAGATAGATATTCTTAATCATTTACAACATTTTTTATCCAAGAAAGAGATTCAGAACTATATCAATGAAGATTAAAGTTAACAGATGCCCGAATCTCATGAAGTCATCAGTATGTGTGGCTCACGTAACAATTTATATGCCCAGTGCATTTCAGCTCAAAGAGTATTGTATGACAGAACTACACAAAAAATGTCCTTTCAATATACTGAAAAAAAACTCTAATCCTTTAATCCATTGCCAGAAGTGATTTTTTAATCTCCACGGGCCGCCTTTCTGAATTTCCCTTTAATTTATAATGCCTTTTTTAAAACTAAGTCTTACCTTGCTGAAAATATACTCTCTATGATATTTTATTGAAGCAAAAAAGAAATATTGAATGATAAAGATGCAAGAAGATATTTACAGAGTCCTTAATCAGATAACCGATTTTATCTACGAACACTACCAGGAAGATATCCAGGACGCCCATGAACTCTTCTGGGAAGAGGAGAGACCTGAGGAGTTACTTCATGGCATGCTCCTTGATATAGGAGAGCTTAACTTTGATGACTGGCTCACCATAGATTACAGAAATCCCTACGGAGAAAGTTTTATAGAGCTTTATGAGAAATATTCAGAGCCTGATGTAGATAAAGATATTATAAATGCACTTAAGGAAAGCAGGATAAGTCTATATGAGGTAGAGGGTGTTGAAGATGGCAGAATAAAACTCAGGGACCTTCTGAGAAATACTGTCTTTTATCCTGACTGGCAGTTACCTGATAGTCAGCTGAAAACAGGTGATCTCTTTGCAACAAGGTTTATCAGACTGAATGAAAGATTCTTCATGGGTAAATGCATCTATCCTTTCCATAGCACACTAAAGGAGGAAATTTTAAGATACCTGGACATGCAGTATAATCGATATCTAAAAAATGAAAATCCGAACGGTGACATAGAATCCTTTTTAAAGGATGCATCAAGTGTATTTAATACAATATGGATAACCTTTGTGGCAGGCAGAGGATGAGAATGCCCAAAAAGACCATCAAGGACTGGCCTCCCGAGGAAAGACCCCGTGAAAGACTAATTAAAGACGGACCCGAAGGTCTTTCTGATAGTCAGCTCCTTGCCATTATTCTAAGAACCGGCGAGAGCGGAAAAACAGCCATCGAGCTTTCCATAGAACTCATTGATAGATTCAGAAGCCTTGAAGGATTAAGTAACGCCTCTTTAAAGGAACTCCAAGAAATAAAGGGCATGGGAACAGCAAAGATTGCTCAGCTCCGTGCTGCCTTTGAGCTTGGAAGGCGCCTAATGAGAGAGAGAGCAAAAACAGAACTCGCCTTTTCAAATCCGCAGAAGGTCTATGAGTACTTCAGTCCAAGGTTCAAGGGAATGAAGAAAGAGGTTTTTTACTGTGCGATGCTTGATGCAAAAAACAGACTCATAAGAGAACTTAAGATATCAGAGGGCACACTTACAAACTCACTGATCCATCCACGGGAGGCATTTAAAGAAGCAATAAAGGAATCTGCCCATTCTGTTATATTCATTCACAACCATCCAAGTGGTGATCCATCACCGAGCCCTGATGATCTTAAGGTAACAGAGGTGTTAGTTGAAGCAGGAAGAATTATTGGGATTAAGGTACTTGACCATGTGATAATAGGTGATGGAAAATATATGAGTCTTTTGGGAAGACAGGGTCGATAGTAATACACTCTGTAAAGAGTGATGGGTTTAATCTTTGATAATTCTCATCACCTTAAATCATAAATTATAAGACATTAAAGATCAGGAGGAAATATGGCAGTCATTAAAAGAGCATTAATAAGCGTATCAGACAAAAGAGGGATTGTAGAATTTGCAAAGGCACTCAGTTCTATGGGAGTGGAGATTATCTCTACGGGAGGCACAAGAAAGAGCCTTCTTGATGCAGGAATACAAGCTATTGAGATAGGTGAATATACTGGATTTCCAGAGATGCTTGAGGGAAGACTCAAGACCCTGCATCCAAAGGTTCATGGAGGACTTCTTGCAAAAAGGGATAATCCCGAACACCTTGAGATGCTCAAAAAACACAATATTGGACTTATTGATATGGTGGTCGTAAACCTCTATCCCTTTGAGACAGTTACAGCCCGACCTGATGTGACCTTTGATGAGGCAATAGAAAATATAGACATCGGTGGACCCACAATGCTTAGGTCAGCGGCAAAGAATTTTAAGGATGTTGTTGTTATAGTTGACCCTGATGATTATGGCTCAGTAATTGAGGAATTGAGGTCAAGGAATGGTGAAATAAGCTATGAGACAAAACTCAGACTTGCAAAAAAGGTTTTTGCCCATACATCAAGATATGATGCAATTATATCAAATTATCTTGATCGTGTAACTGGAGAGACATTTCCTCCCTATTTCATCATGCCTCTTAAGAAGGTCTCTGGTCTAAGATACGGTGAGAATCCCCATCAGAAGGCATGTCTTTATGATGATGGTCTTGGAGGACTGAGCCTTGTTGATGCAGAGATACTGCAGGGAAAGGAGATGTCCTTTAATAACTATCTTGATGCCCATGCAGCACTTATGCTTGCCCTTGAGTTTGACAGGCCTTGCTGTGTAATAATCAAGCATAATAATCCCTGTGGTGTAGCCATAGCTGACAGTACAAAGGATGCTTACATAAAAGCCTGTAAGACTGATCCTATCTCTGCATTTGGTGGTGTCCTTGCTTTTAATGTTCCAGTGGACGGTGCAGCAGCAGAAGAAATCATAAAGCTTTTTGTTGAGGTCATAATAGCTCCTGATTTTGACAGGTCTGCAAAAGAGATTTTCTCACAGAAACCTAACATAAGACTGCTCAGGCTTCCTGACCTGAAAAAACCCCTTAAAGGGTGGGAAATGAAGAGGATAGCTGGAGGAATGCTTATCCAGGACTGGGATACCATGAAGGTGGATGTAAAAAATCTCAAGGCAGTTACAAAACGTCAGCCAACACCGGATGAATACGAGGCGCTGGAATTTGCCTGGAGGGTTGTTAAACATGTAAAATCGAACTCAATTGTATATGCCCTGAAGGACAGGACAGTTGGAATCGGTGTCGGTCAGACAAGCAGGGTCTATTCAGCAAGGATAGGTGCAATGCTTGCACAGGAACCAGTAAAGGGCTGCGTTGCAGCCTCTGATGGATTCTTTCCCTTTAGAGATGGAATTGATGTCCTACATGAGGCAGGTGTGACAGCGGTAATTCAGCCAGGCGGTTCACTTAAGGACGAAGAGGTTATAAAGGCTGCTGATGAGCATGGAATGGCGATGCTAATCACCGGGGTGAGGCATTTCAGGCACTGATATGAGATCATTCAAGGAAATAAAAGAGAGATACCGGTTCACAGAAGAGGACAGGCGGAGATTGCAGGAACTGAGACCTCTTATGACCTCCTATGTTGATGAGGTCATGGACAGCCTCAGCAGCTGGATAATGTCTGACAGGGAGGCATCCAGATTCTTTACTGATGAGACAAAGAAGAAGCACATCTTCTCAAGTCAGAAAACATGGTTTCTTGATCTTTTTTCAGGCATCTATGACCACAGGTATTTTGAGAGACTCATAAGGATTGGTTCTGTTCATGTAAAATCAAATGTGGATGCCCATTTCATGAACAGGTCTATAAACATCATCCGCAATACCTGCATAAACATGATCCTTAACAGGATTGAGGAGCCTCCTGAAGAAAAGACAAAGAAGATCATATCCTTTGAAAAGATCCTTGATATAAATCTTGATGTTATAACTTCAGCATATATTGAGGAGGAGATAAAGACCTATTCGCCAGTCTATAAACTCAAAAGCACCCTTGTAGATTTTGCAGAGAAATTCTCACAATCCATGAACCTTATATTAATCCTTGCCCTTATAGGACTCACCCTAGGGGTGATCTTGCTTTTTGTAAATGATCTAAAAGGACTTCTTCACGGTGAACTCTATCACGGTATAATCTCATCACTTGGTTCACTTCTAATACTCTGGGTAATGATTGAGCTCATGAACACAGAGATATCCCATTTAAAGGGAGGCAAATTCCACATAAGTATATTTATAGGAGTTGCCCTTGTAACCCTGATAAGGGAAACAATGATAGCAACCTTAAAACATGAAAGACCGGAAACAATATACTATCTCATTGCAGCCATACTTGTTATAGGCTTTATATACTGGCTTGTTGTAAAGGCAGAGGAGAAGAAAAGATGAAGGTTCTTGTAATTGGTGGCGGTGGAAGGGAACATGCCATCGTGTGGAAACTGAGCCAGTCGGATTTGGTGGATAAAATATACTGCCTTCCTGGAAATGCAGGCATTTCAGAGATAGCAGAATGTGTGGAGCTGAGTCCGGGAGACTTTTCATCCATACTTGACTTCGTAAAATATGAATGGATTGACCTAACAATAGTTGGTCCTGAGGAGCCACTTGCAAAAGGAATAGTTGATGCATTCCAGAAAGAGGGCAGAAGAATAGTAGGACCATCCCGGGTAGCTGCACAGCTTGAGAGCTCAAAGGTTTTCGCAAAGGAATTCATGAAAAGGCATAACATTGCCACCGCTCCTTACAGGGTCTTCACCTCCTATCTCCATGCCGAAGACTATATAAAATTCAAAGGTGCACCCATTGTTGTAAAGGCAGAAGGTCTTGCAGCAGGCAAAGGAGTTTTTGTATGTAAAACAATTGATGAGGCAATAGAGGCAGTAAGGCTAATAATGAAAGAACAGGTCTTCGGCAAGGCAGGCGAGAGGGTTGTCATAGAGGACTACCTTGAGGGCGAGGAAGCCTCTTTCATGGCATTTACAGATGGAAAAACCCTTATTCCAATGGTGAGCTCCCAGGACCATAAAAGGGTCTTTGACAATGACGAGGGTCCAAACACAGGAGGAATGGGTGCCTACAGTCCTGCTCCTGTTGTTACAGAGCAAGTAAAGAAAAAGGTTATGTCAAAGATACTTCTACCCCTGATGAAAGGGCTGAGACAGGAGGGAATAGAATACAGAGGAGCTGTCTCTTATACACATCTCCGAG
>JAOACK010000035.1 GCA_026417875.1 Thermodesulfovibrionales bacterium
GGAGCAAAACCATTCATGATGACACAGGCAACATGGGGAATGGCTTATCAACCCTGTACACAGCCAGGCACACCTCAGAATCTCACAGCAACTGGTGGAAACAGGCGTGTTAGCCTTTCATGGATGCCAGGCAATCCTGCACCTGCTGGTGGATATAATATTTACTATGATCAGGCAGGCAAAAAGCTCTATAGAGCAAGTGTGCCTGCTGGAACAACAACCTACACAGATACAGGCCTGAGAGGTAGAACAACATACTGCTATTCAGTTACAGCCTGGAATGACTGTAATGGAAATGGCATTTATGATCCTGGAATAGACATGGAGAGTGCCCACAGTAACGTAGCCTGCGCTACTACAAAATAAAGGTAATGGGAGGGGTTAAAAATCCCCTCCCATTTTCAAATGGATAGAAAAATGAAGGCGATTTATGTTTTTTTAATATTATTTTCTCTTTTTGGCTGTTATGATAAACAGAAGATAGATATAAATTCAAAGGACATAGTTGCCAGAGTTAATGGCGAACCTATTTATCTTGGAGATGTATACAGAAGGATTCAGGCGACCTTTGGGGAGATAAAAAAAGAAGAGATTCCTGAAGATAGATGGAGGATGATATTTGAAGGAGCCTTTGAATCAGAACTTATTGATAAGATTATTTTAATGGAGGCTAAGAAGGAAAATATATCAGTTCCTCCAGAGGTTGTAAGGGAGAGGGTTGAAAGAATCAAGGACTCGATGGGCGATGATAATTTCAAAAAAATGCTCAAAGACAGGAAAGCACGGGAAGAAGATTTCTGGAGGTTTTTAGAAGAAAGGGAAATGATAGAGATATATAAGAACAAAATTGTAGGTCAGATTGATATAGATGAGAAAACATTAAGGGATTATTACGAAGGACATAAAAAGGAATTCATTGAACCTGAAAAGGTTAGACTTGAACTTATCAGAGTCACAGATGAGGCTAAGGCAGAGGAAATATTCCGTCGGTGGAGAAGTGGAGAGGATTTTGAAAAATTGGCAGCTGAATATAGATCAGAAGGTAATTATAAAAGTGCTGCGAGATTGAGAGCTTTGCCTCTTAAGGAACTTCCAGATGATATTGCCTCTCATGTCAGTAAGGGACAGCAGGGAGAGATACTTGAGCCAATAAGGTCAGGAAATCTCATATACATAATAAAGATACTGGAAAAGTTTCCACCAAGAGACCTTGTTTTTGAAGAAGTAAAGGATGAGATAAAGAGAATCCTTGTATCCAGAAAAGAAAAGTCAAAAATAGAAGAATGGTATCTTTCGAAATTAAAAGAAGTAAAAGTTGAGTATCTGATGAGATATTAATGCTTTTGCCTATGTAAGATTAATTTTCTACTAAAATTAATTTTTTATTCATCCTCATTTTCCTTAAAAACCGGGGGTGGCGGTAATTCCTCAGGTGAAGGTAAGGTGGTGGTTGGGCGTGGTATCTGAGGTCTCTGAAGTCTTGGCGCAATTGAAGGCCTTTGAGCCGGAGTGATAAAAGGCCTTTGAGGTCCTCCTTCTTCACTTAGAACCTCAAGCTTTTTTATTGTTCCCTGCTCATTGTAATATATATTGTAATTTTTTTCTTGCACTATACCCATTATTCTATGGATTGTATCCTCAACTGAAAGACCTTTTATCAAAATTGATATGGTGGTAGAAGACGAACCCATTGATACCTCAAAGCCTGCCTGTTCTCCGAGTTTTTTTAGCAATTCCTGAAGATTGGCTCCCTCTGTTCTTAAAAAGACAGAATTGTTTTCAACCTTAAGTTCAATAGATGAAGCCTTCTCTTCAACAGGCAGTTCTCTTTCTGTAACAGGCTGAAATACAGGACCGCTCGGTAAGGAAGACTGGTCTGTTCCTTCAGCGTAAGAGGCTACAATTAAGGTTAAGATTAAAATTATTTTCAATTTATTCATTTTCTGCCTTTTTAGAAGCCTGCCTTTCCTGGATTATTTTCTGGGCTATATGGGTTGGAACTTCATCATAATGGGAAAATTCCATTGAGTAGAGACCCCTTGCAGATGTGATACTCTGGAGCTGATTTGCATAGGTAAGCATCTCTGCCATTGGAACGAGGGCAAGTATTTTCTGGTTTCCTCCTGCCTGGGGTTCCACTCCCTGAACCTTTCCCCTTCTTGCATTGAGGTCACCTATAACTGCACCTAAGGTATCATCAGGCACTATCACCTCCACCTTCATTATTGGCTCAAGAAGTACAGGCTTTGCCTCCTGAGCAGCCTTTTTAAAGGCAAGGCTTCCGGCAATCTTGAAGGCAAGTTCTGAAGAATCAACTGAATGATAGGAACCATCATAAAGGGTAACCTTTATATCAACCATTGGATATCCGGCAAGGACTCCTTCGTGCATTGCCTCTATAACACCCTTTTCAACTGCAGGAATATACTGTCTTGGAATCACACCACCAACAATCTTATCAACGAATTCATAACCTCCATTTCTTGGAAGGGGTTCTATCTCAATCCAGCAATCTCCATACTGGCCCCTGCCACCCGATTGCTTTTTGTACTTGCCCTGCGCCTTTGCTGATGCTCTGATAGTCTCCCTGTAAGGAATCTTAGGTGTCTTCATTACTACTTCCACGCCATATTTTCTCTTCAGTTTCTCAAGAGCAACCTCTATGTGTACCTGTCCCATCCCTGATATAATCATCTCCTTTGTCTCATCGTCCCTGTGGAATCTTAACGTAGGGTCTTCCTCAAGAATTCTCTGGAGCCCTGCACTTACCTTCTCTTCATCACCTTTTGACTTGGGAGCAATTGCATAAGAAAGTATAGGGTCTGCAAATTTTACCTTTTCAAACACGATTGGAGATGATTCATCACATAGGGTATCTCCTGTGTATGTATCTTTGAGTTTTGCTGTTACTCCCATATCTCCAGCACCTATAGTGCCGGCTGGTATCTGTTTTTTTCCAATGATATAAAATACCTGACCAACTCTCTCTTTTGTTCCTGTGGAAGCATTCAGGACAGTGGAGTCTGCCTTCAGTGTACCTGAATAGATCCTGAAGAATGTTAGTTTTCCTGCATAAGGATCAGATATGGTCTTGAAAACATAAGCAGAGAGTGGTTCCTGCTGAGAGGGTTTTCTTGTGATTTCTTTACCATCTTTAGGATTTTTTCCTTTAACAGGAACTATCCTTGCCATCTCTACTGGTGAAGGCAGGCATAAAATAATAGCATCCATGAGTTCACGGACACCTATATTCCTTGTTGCAGAGCCACATATTACAGGTATAAATCTTCTAGTAAGGGAGCCTTCTTTAATACCATTAAGAAGCTCTTCTTCGGAGAGGTCTCCTTTTTCAAGATATTTTTCAAGGAGGCTGTCGCTCAATTCAGCAATCTTTTCAACAAGTTTTTTTCTGTAAGCCTCAATCTCAGGCATTGATGGAAGGGAAGTTTCTACTGGCTTTGAATTTTCATACACAAAAGCCTTGAGCCTTACAAGGTCAATAAGTCCTTTGAAGGAAGGTCCTTCACCGATTGGAAGGTTAAGAGGTATTGCCTCTGTATCAAAGGATTTTTCAAGCTCTCCGATTGCGCGGTAAAAGTTCGCATTTTCCTTATCCATCTTATTTACAAATACAACCCTGGGTATCTCAAATTCGCAGGCATACTTCCATATCTTTTCGGTCTCTGCCTTTACACCTGAAAGGGCGCTCACTATGAGTACTGCACCATCTGTTACTCTTAGGCATCCCCTGGTGTCTTCAAGAAAATTTACAAAACCTGGTGTATCTATAATATTTAATTTGTGGCCACTGTATTCACAGTAGGCAAGACTTGAGCTCAGGGAAATCTTTCTTGCTATTTCTTCAGGCTCAAAATCTGTGGTGGTATTTCCATTGTCAACAGAGCCCATTCTTTCTATAGCGCCGGCATTAAAGAGTATGGCCTCTGTGAGTGATGTCTTTCCTGCACCTCCATGGGCAATAATGGCTACATTTCTGATTTTTTCAACATCATAGGCGGGCATGACTTCCTCCTTTTAAGAGATGGGGTTAAGACTAAAAGCATAATTTAGGATAACAATAAATTTTTCTGAAGTCAATCAGACAGTAGTCTCAATCAAGAATACTTTCAACAACAGGTATGTACTCTTTTTTCTTCTCCATTCTTTTCGAGAGTAGTTTTATAATTATAAAGGAGATTCCGAAGGCTCCAAGTCCTCCTATAGCACTAAGGAGCTCTGGGTCCAGGCCTGAGAGATTTTTTAAAAGCTCCTTACCAATAATCGCTCCAGCTATGAGGCATAATGCTGGTATTCCGTATACAATTATAGAGCCCTTCAGGTAAGAAAAGGCTTTAAAAGATACCCTTACCCTGTCTCCTATGTTTGCCTTTGCTTCATTTATAGCCTCAATTATGGCACCTTCGTCAGTGGTTTTACAGACAGAGCCTGCTGGACAGGCTTCACAGGCAGATTTTCTGTCCACTGAAACATATGCCCTGTCGCCCTCAATCTTTACAACAAGCCCTGTTTCTTCCATGAATTATTTTAACACTGATTATATCTCCATCACCACAGGCATTATTAGAGGTCTTCTTCCCATCTTATCTCTGAGGTATTTTTTAAGGGTATCTCTTATTTTTGTCTGGACGAAAGCTATATCCGAAAGGAGGTCATGCTCCATGGACTGGATGGCATCTGCCACCACACTCCTTACGTTATTCAGCACATCATAGGAGGTATCTTCAAAGATAAAGCCTCTTGAGATTATTTCAGGACCCGTTATTATCCTGCCTGTAGCCTTCTCTACCGCAAGTAGTATAATAACTATTCCATCATGGGCCAGTCTCATTCTGTCTCTCAGGACCATTGATTCCACATCTCCCATGAGTTTTCCATCTATAAATATCCTTCCTGCATTAACCCTGCCATTTTTCCTTGCCATGCCTGATTCATCTATTTCCAGAACCTCACCGTTTTCAAGTATAAAGATATTTTCCTCTGGTATTCCGACCTTTTCTGCAAGTTTTGCATGATACATGAGGTGTCTGAATTCTCCATGGATTGGCATGAAGTATTTTGGTTTTATCAGGTTAAGAATTAGCTTGAGTTCTTCCTTGGAGGCATGGCCTGATACGTGGACCTCAGAGACCTTTTCATAAATAACCTCTGCACCTCTCTTGAAGAGATGGTTTATTATCCTTCCTATGGAGCGTTCATTACCAGGTATCATCTTTGCAGAAAGTATAACCGTATCACCCTTTTTTATCTTTATATGCCTGTGTTCATCAGTTGCAATCTTTGAAAGAACACTCATTGGTTCACCCTGACTTCCTGTAGTTATTATCACAACCTTATCATCACTCAATTTATTCAGTTCTTCAATCCTGAGCCACGTATTTTCAGGTATCTTTAGATAGCCCAGTTCAAGGGCTATCTGAGCATTGGATACTATGCTTTTACCGCAGAGGAATACCTTTCTGCCGAACATCACTGCTACATCTATTGCCTGCTGAATCCTGTGGATATTTGATGCAAAGGTAGCTATGATTATCCTACCCTTTGTCTTTGCAAAGATATCTTCAAAGACCCTTCTCACCTCCTTTTCAGAGAAGGTGAATCCGCCCTTTTCAGCATTTGTGCTGTCAGAAAGCATGAGAAGTGTGCCTTTTTCACCGTATTCTGTGAATTTGTGTAAGTCCATTAATTCTCCATCAACAGGTGTGGGGTCAAGCTTGAAGTCTCCTGTATGGATGATACTCCCAACAGGTGTGTTTATTCCAAGGCCAACTCCATCCACTATACTGTGGGTTACTCTTATAAATTCAACATCAAATACCCCGAGCTGGATCCTCTCCCTTGGTTTTACTGTAATTATGTCAGTCCTTACACCTGATTCCCTCAGTTTTTCTCTTATCAGTCCTGATGTTAGGGGTGTTGCATATACAGGTACCCTTATCTCCCTTAAGAGAAAGGGTAAGGCACCTGTGTGGTCTTCATGACCGTGGGTTATTATAATGCCTTTCAGTTTTTCTCTATTTTCTGTGATATAAGAAAAATCAGGAATAACAAAATCTACCCCTAGCATCTCTTCTTCAGGAAACATTAATCCTGCATCAACAACGATCATATCATTATCATACTGAAAGACTGTCATATTGAGGCCTATCTCTTCAAGGCCTCCGAGGGGTATTACAGAAAGGAACTCAGCCATCAGCTCTTTTTATGAAGTAAAAATTCTAAGAGTGCCTTCTGGACATGAAGCCTGTTTTCTGCCTGGTCAAAAACAACGCTCTGCGGTCCGTCAATGACATCATCAGTAATCTCTTCTCCTCTGTGAGCGGGCAGGCAGTGCATTACTAAAGCATCGGGCCTTGCACAGGAAAGAATTGAGCTGTTTATCTGATAACCTTTAAAATGTCTTTTCTTCTCCTCTCCTTCTCTTTCCTGTCCCATGCTTACCCATACATCTGTATAAATTACATGAGCCATACCTGCTGCTTCCCTCGGATCTCTAACAATAACAATCTCTGATGAGGCGATATTTCTAGCTTCCTCGAGAACATCTCCATCGGGCTCATAACCTTCAGGACAGGCAATAGTTATATGCATGCCTGAAAGGGCAGCAGCTTCAATCAGTGAGTTTGCCACATTGTTTCCATCTCCTATGTAGGCAAGCTTGAGTCCTTTAAGTTTACCTTTTTTCTCCATTATAGTCATAAGATCAGCAAGTGCCTGGCAGGGATGGTGAAGGTCACTGAGGCCATTGATAACAGGTATGTTTGATGCTTTGCTGAATCTTATCAGTTTTTCGTGGCTGAATGTCCTAATAACGATAGCATCAAGATATCTTGAGAGTGTTCTGGCCGTATCCTCTATTGTTTCACCTCTTCCAAGCTGTAATTCCTGAGGTGTCATATATACAGGATGACCTCCTAGCTGATAAATACCAACATCAAAGGATATCCTTGTTCTTGTGGAGGGTTTCTCAAAAAGAAGGCCAATTGATTTTCCTATCAGGGGACACTTCATCCTGTCCAGACCTGACTTAAGCTCTGATGCCCTTATCAGAATCCCTGAAAGCTCGTCACCTTTCAGGTCAAGAATTCTTAAAAAATCTCTTTTCATTTCAGGTCTGAAAATACCTCCTCAAGTATCTCTATGCACTGATCTATCTCTTTTTTCTGAACAGTCAGTGGAGGTGTGAATCTCAGAACATTCCCTGCTGTGCAATTTACGAGAAGACCTCTTTTCAGGCATTCAAGGGCAATATCACTGCATTCTCTTAAAAGTTCCATTCCAATAAGTAGTCCCATTCCTCTCACAGAAAATATTATATCAGGAAAATCACTTTTTAAACCAAGAAGTCTTTCAATGAAATAACCGCCCATTCTTCTCACATTATCAAGGATAAACCCATCTTCAAGGATGGTCTCAACAGTTGCTAGTGCCGCGGCGCAGGCTACAGGATTTCCTCCAAAGGTTGAGGCATGTGTTCCAGGTGTGAAGACCTTTGAAACCTTCTCTGTAGCAAGGAGAGCGCCAATTGGAATACCGCTTGCCAGTCCCTTTGCCAGCGTCATTATATCTGGTGCAATACCATGGTGTTCATAACAGAAAAGTTTTCCTGTTCTTCCCATCCCTGTCTGGACTTCATCAAGGATTAGTAGTATACCTGTTTCATCACAGAGCTTTCTTACCTCTTTAAGATATCCTTCATCAGGGATTCTCACACCGCTTTCTCCCTGAATGGGCTCAAGCATCACTGCACAGGTATTTTTATCAATTGCCTTTCTGAGACTTTCTATATCGTTAAAGGGAACATATTTAAAACCTGGCAGAAGGGGTGCAAATCCATTATGAAATTTTTCCTGTGCTGTTGCTGTAAGAGCACCATAGGTCCTTCCATGGAATGAACCGTGGCAGGTTATTATTTCATATCTATCAGGTGAGAGATATTCCCTTGCATATTTTCTTGCAAGTTTTATTGCTCCTTCATTTGCCTCTGCGCCAGAATTGCAGAAAAAGACCCTGTCAGCAAAACTTACCTCTACAAGCTTTTTTGCCAGTTCTATCTGAGGTTCTATGTGATAGAGGTTTGAGACATGTATCAATCTCTGTACCTGTTTTTGAACAGCTATTACCACTTTTCTGGGACAGTGGCCCAGGACATTCACAGCTATACCTCCGACAAAATCCAGATATTCTCTGCCGTCTATTCCATATACCTTTGTTCCTGAACCCTTTCTGAGGACAACAGGATAACGCCTGTAAGTATTCATAAGGTATTTTTCTGCTTCTTCAATAAGTCTTTTCTGCTCCATGTAATAGAATAAATCTTCTGCCTATAAAATTCAACACTTAATTTTTTTCTTGAATATTTAGGAATATTTTGAGATAATGTATAGTGGTGAGGTAGAAGGATGGGTTTAACATACAGAGAGGCAGGAGTTGACATAGAAGAGGCTGATAGATTTGTGAGCCTGATCACACCGCTTGTCAGAGCAACCTTCAGACCCGAGGTTATCTCAGATATCGGTTCATTCAATGCACTTTTTAAACTTGATCTAAAGAAATACAGAGAACCTGTTCTTGTTAGTGGTACGGATGGAGTTGGTACAAAATTAAAGATCGCCTTCATGCTCGACAGGCATGACACAGTCGGGATTGATCTTGTAGCCATGTGTGTTAATGATATACTTACTGCAGGAGCAGAACCACTTTTTTTCCTTGATTATATAGCCACAGGAAAGCTTTCTCCTGAAAAATCGGTTGAGATAGTGAAGGGTATTGCAGAGGGTTGCAGACAGGCAGGTTGTGCACTCATAGGTGGTGAGACCGCTGAGATGCCTGGGTTCTATCAACCTGGAGAGTACGATCTATGTGGTTTTGCTGTCGGAGTTGTTGAAGAAAAAGAGATCATAACGGGAAGGGAAATAAAAGAAGGAGATATTATTATAGGTCTTTATTCAAGGGGATTGCACAGTAATGGTTATTCCCTGGCAAGAGAGATTATTTCAAGAAATAAACTTGATCTCTCTCTTTATCTGCAGGAAACTGGAAGAAGCCTAGGTGAAGAATTACTTGAACCAACGAGGATCTATGTAAAGGCATTCATGACATTGAAAGGGAGCGGTATAAATGTAAAGGGTATGGCACATATAACAGGCGGAGGTGTCACAGGAAATCTACCCAGAATATTGCCTGACAATATCTCTGCTGTTATTGATAAAAGATCATGGAATGTACCATTTATTTTCCAGTATCTTCAGAAACTCGGTGATGTGCCTGAAGAGGAGATGTTCAGGACTTTTAATATGGGAATAGGTTATATTATAGTTGTACCTTCAGGGCAGGGGGGTAAGGTAATAAATATTCTTAAAGAGGCAGGTTATGATGCCTCTCAGATAGGCTTTATTGAAAAAGGTAACAAGGGGGTAAGGTATGTATAAATTAAAGATCTTTCTTAAGAAGGTCTTTACTCCTGTTACTGTGATGCTTGTTCCTCACTCAAGAACTAAACCTGTTGCAATAAAAGTTCCTTTTTCTGTTATAGCCATTGCAGTATTCCTCTGGTGTGCAGGAACAATCTATGTTATATCCATAGCAGTAAAGACCTATGAATATTATAATATGAAAAACAGACTTACCTATTTCATGAATCAATTTATTGAGCTTAAGTCCACGATATCATCACTTCAGAAGGCAGAGGCTGAATTCAGGAAGCTCTTCTCTCTGAAATCAAAAAAGGATGTCCTTGAGGCTGTTGAGGTGACTGATACAGGTTCTATTGATATGGAAGCATTAAAGAAACAGATTGAGGAGACAGTTGAGACAGTAACCGAGATAAAAAAATATCTTTCAGAGCAGAGGGATATTTATCGCTCAACACCCATTGGCTGGCCGGTTAGAGGCGTGATTACCTCAGGTTACGGTGAGAGAACACATCCGAAATACGGAGAGATAGCCTTTCATTCAGGAATAGATATCTCTGTACCGGTAGGCACAGAGATTCGTGCAACGGCAGATGGAGTGGTTGTATTTTCAGGCTGGACGGCAGGAAGTGGTTATACAGTTATAATAGAGCACGGTCATGGTTTTACAACTGCCTATGCCCATAACAAGGAAAATCTCGTGAAGGTCGGTCAGAGGGTAAAGAGAGGAGATGTTGTAGCCCTTTCAGGAAACACCGGCGTTACAACAGGTCCTCATGTTCACTATGAGGTCTGGAAAAACGGGACTCATGTAAATCCACTCACTTATATAAAGGAGAACTACTGATGTTTACAAAGAAACAGCAAGGAGTAGAGACAATTATAGGACCGGACACCACATTTAAAGGTGAACTTAACTCAAAAAGTACAGTACGGATTGATGGTAATTTTGAAGGGATCGTCAATGCCGACTGGATCATTATAGGTGAGGCTGGAAGGGTTAAGGGCGAGATTAATTGTCGGGGCATAGTGATCGGAGGAAGAGCTGAAGGAAATATTAAATCAACTGAGACTATAGAAATCAAGCACAAGGCACAGGTCTTCGGAGAAATCTGTACCCAGAAGCTCTCCATATCAGAGGGAGCTATATTTGATGGTCGTTCCTGTATGCAAGAGCGGAAACCAGACGTGAAAGGTCATAAATCAGAGAATAAATAGAGAAGGGGTGACCTTTTTCTATCCCTCTCTTTTTATGCCAGATAAAATATACAGGATAAATCTTTCTTTTTCAGAAGCAAAGGAACTCTGGTTAAGAGCCCTCAGAGATAAAGTCCTAAATCACCTCTGTCCGCTTACAGAGGAAAAGATAGAAACTATCCATTCAAAAGGAAGGATCACCTCAAGACCTGTAAGGGCAAAAATAAGTTCTCCCTTTTTTCATGCATCTGCTGTTGATGGTTACGCCTTGAGGTTTACAGATACTGTTACAGCTTCTGAGAGAACTCCTGTTTATCTGCAGATTAATAAGGACTGCCTCAGGGTCGACACAGGTGATCCTCTGCAACCTGATATGAATGCGGTAGTTATGTTAGAGGATGTCAATACTGTTAAGAAAGATGGTGCGGAGTTTATAGAGTTAAGAGAGGCTTTAACACCCTGGCAGAATGTAAGGATTGCCGGTGAGGATATAGTCCAGGGAGAACTGATTATACCTGAAAATGAAAGGATAACAGCCTTTTATATTGGAGCAATGCTTGCATCACAGAATACAGAGGTGTGGGTCAGAAAAAAACCTGTTGTTTCTATAATTCCTACGGGTTCTGAGATAGTGGAACCAGGCTCCGAAGTTAAACCCGGCGATATCATTGAATTCAATTCAAGATTTCTTAGCGCGCTGGTAGAGGATACGGGTTCAGAGTACAGGCGTTATGCTATTGTGCCGGATAATAAAGAGATCCTCAAAAGGTCCATTCTCGAAGCCCTTTCTGAATCCCATGTGCTTCTCGTTATAGGTGGTTCATCTCTTGGAAGAGAGGATCTTTTAGCGGATGCAATCAGAGAAATTGGTGATATAGTGGTTCATGGTGTAAACATAAAACCCGGTAAACCTCTGATGTTGAGTATTGTTCAGAATAAACCTGTGATCGGAATTCCTGGATATCCTGTCTCTGCCTATATTGCCTTTGAGCTCTTTGTAAAGCCTTTACTTTATATGCTTCAGTCATTAGAAGAGCCTGAGGCACGGGAGATAGAGGCAATACTTTCAAGGAATATTGCATCCACTCTTGGAATTGAGGAGTTTATAAGGGTCAAGATAGGTTCTGTGTCAGGAAAGTACATAGCCACACCTCTTGCAAGGGGAGCTGGACTCATGAGCTCCCTTGTTAAGGCAGATGGAATACTTCAGATTCCTTCAAACATTGAAGGGATTGAGGCAGGGTCAAAGGTAAAGGTGAAACTTCTCAGGGATGAGAGAGAATTATTAAATACAATTGTATTCATAGGTAGTCACGATAATACGATAGACCTTATTCATAATTTTCTTAAGAAACATTATCCATCCCTGAGTTTATCATCCGCTAATGTTGGATCGATGGGAGGGCTGATTGCCCTCAGAAGGAGGGAATGTCATATTACGGGCATCCATCTTCTTGATGAGGCAACTGGTGAATACAATATTCCTTTTGTAAAGAGAATTCTACAGGGTGAATCTTTTGTTGTGGTCAATCTTGTATACAGGCAGCAGGGTCTGATTGTTAAAAGGGGAAATCCAAAGGCTATAAAAAGCTTCCACGACCTTATAAGGGAGGATATCTTTTTTGTTAACAGGCAGAGAGGTTCAGGCACTAGACTTCTTCTTGACAAACACCTGAAAGAACTTGGCATTGATCCTCAAAGGATTAAAGGTTATGAAATTGAGGATTATACCCACATGTCTGTTGCATCAAAGGTCCTTACAGGTGTTGCTGATGTAGCTCTCGGAATCTATTCAGCAGCAAAGGCACTGGATCTGGATTTCATCCCTGTGGCTGAGGAGAGGTATGATCTTGTAATTCTAGAAGAGTCTTTGAGACTGCCAATGATAGAGGCCCTTCTTGAGATCATAAAAAATGATAGTGAATTTAAAGATGCTGTCCATGCCATGGGAGGATATGATACACGAGATACAGGCAAGGTAATCATGCAAACTCTTCCCTTGAAAGGTCTTTCAGGGTCGGTAGCTCTGTGAGGTCCCTCAGACCGAAGTATTCAAGAAACTCTTTTGTGGTTCCGTAGAGGAAGGGCCTTCCCGGGGCTTCCTTTTTACCCACTATCTTTATGAGTCTTCTTTCAAGAAGGGTCTTTATAGCTCCATCAGAATTTACTCCTCTTATCTGTTCTATTTCTGCCTTTATAATGGGCTGTTTATAGGCAATTATCGCAAGGGTTTCAAGGGCAGCCATGGAGAGCTTTGTCTGAGAAACATTCCTTTTTATCCTCTTTACCCATTCAGAATAGGCTGGATTTGTAATCATCTGATAGCCGTTTGCAATCTCCTTTATTATTATGCCACCATTTTTTGCATCATATTCCATTATCAGTTCATCAAGATGTGTTTTTATCTCTTCCTCAGGAAGTCCTGTTATCTCCTTTATGGAAGAGATAGTGAGAGGTTCTCCGGAAGTAAAGAGCAATAATTCAATTATATCTTTTTTCTCTTTCCTATCCATGAAAAATAATATAACACATGCTATAGTGAGAAGGCGAGAGGTTAGAATAAGATATTATTTTTGCTATAATATTTTATGGACTATATAAAATATTATGGCCTTAAGGAGCATCCTTTTTCCAATGTAGTAGAACCAAAATTCTATTATAAAAGCATCCAGCATACCGAGGCAATAATAAAATTAAAACACGCAATTGATGGAAAAAAGGGTCTTTCTGTTGTAATAGGTGATATAGGCACAGGGAAAACAACACTTGCAAGGCGCTTGCTCGAGGAGCTTGATGAATCAAGATACGAGGCAGCACTCCTTGTGGTGATCCATTCCTCTGTAAGTTCTGACTGGCTTCTAAAGAAGTTTGCCCTTCAGCTCGGTGTACAGGATGTTAAGGATGACAGAATAGAGATACTCGGACAGATATACAAGAGACTCCTTGAGATTAATGAACAGGGTAAGATTGCTGTTGTCCTTATAGATGAGGTTCAGATGTTAAAGACAAGGGAGCTCATGGAGGAGTTCAGAGGACTTCTCAATATGGAGCTTCCTGATGGAAAGATGGTAAATTTTATTTTTTTTGGCCTTCCGGAACTCGATCAGATACTCAGTCTTGACGAGCCACTCAAACAGCGTGTGAGCACAAGGATTACACTTAGACCATTCAGTGAAGAGGACACCAGAGAATATATTATGCACAGGCTTAATGTTGCTGGCTGCCAGAGAATGATCTTTAGCCCTGATGCAATAACCATGATTTATAAATACTCTAGGGGTGTCCCAAGACTAATAAATACTATATGTGATAATGCACTTCTTGAGGGTTTTCTGAGAAAAAGGCAGGAAATAGATAGCTCTATTATCAAGACAGTTGCTGTCGATCTGGGACTTAATTCAGAATAGTCATTTTTTCTATATCCAGTCTTGTCTCCGTATCCTGAATTTTTACTGTTATCTCTGAAGGAAACCATAAGCCTCTGTTCTCTTTCTCGTCAACTAAATAAAATACAGGTTTGTTGTATGTCATAACCACAGAAGTGACCTCGGGAAGATAGATTTCCTGTTTTTCAGGAAGGTATTTTCTGTTTATATATACCTTTTTCCATGAATTTCTGACAATGTATCCGTGGTCCCATTCTTCCACCTCCCTTTCATCCATCTCCCACCACATGAGACAGGATCTCAGTGCCTCCATAAGGAGATAGGCCCTTTCCTCTGGAATTTTTCTGCCTTCTGTTATTATGTTTCCCTCTGAGAGTTTTATTTCTGAGAGGAGAAATCCAAAAGAATAAACCCTTAGCAAGAGATCCTTTCCATTAACAGTCATTGAGGCGTTACCGGACATTTCTTCACCCCCCCTGTTTACCTTAATTGTAAAAAGGAACTTTATCTTCTCAAAGGAATCAAGTTCTGAGAGATATTCCTGAAATGACATCTCCGGAACGGTTACTGTCTCCATAATAGAATAAGAAATTTTTTTGGTGCATCCTGAAATAAGCATCATAAAAGAACAGTAAATGAGCAGTGAGACAGAGTAATTAAGTAAGGTGAACCAGAAATTTTTATCTGCCACATGCAGGAAAGCCTTCCTTTTAAAACTCCTTATTGGTGAGAGGCACATTATGGTCGGCTTATAAGAATACGGAGAAATTTGTCCACATTCCTGGAAATAAGGTGTGTCAATCTTACGGCCTCTATCTGAAAAGATATTCCATCGCCTCATTGATTTCTTTTACTCCCCTGATATCCATTGAGATGTTTGCCTTTAATCTCTCTGCATTTACCTTTGGAATGATTGCTTTTTTAAAAGCTATTTTCTGGGCTTCTCTTAGTCTCAGGTCTGCGTGACTTACAGCCCTTATCTCGCCTGAAAGACCAACCTCGCCGAATATAATTGTGTGGGGATCTATGGGTTTATCCTTTACTGAAGAACTGAGTGATGCAATGATTGCAAGATCAGCTGCCGGCTCTACTACCTTCAGACCACCAACAACATTCACAAATACATCCATGCCTATAAGGTGGATACCCGCCTTTTTCTCAAGAACTGCTATAAGAAGACTAACCCTGTTCGGGTCTACTCCTATGGATGTCCTTCTTGGAACACCGAAGGTGGCAGGTGAAACGAGTGCCTGAAATTCAAGGAGTATTGGTCTAGTTCCTTCCATGCTTGCAGTAACAACTGTACCTGTTGCACCCTCAGGTCTTTCTGAGAGAAAGAGTTCAGAGGGATTCTCGATCTCTCTGAGGCCATCATCACTCATTTCAAAAACACCTATCTCGTTAGAGGAGCCAAACCTGTTTTTTACTGCCCTCAGTATCCTGTAAGAATGCCCCTTTTCACCCTCAAAATAGATTACTGTATCAACAATATGCTCAAGGACCCTCGGTCCTGCTATTGAACCTTCTTTTGTAACATGACCGATTATAAATATAGATGTGCCTGAGCTCTTTGAAAAAAACATGAGCTTCTGGGCACATTCCCTTACCTGCCCAACTGATCCAGGTGCAGAGGGCAGTTCCTCTGAATACATGGTCTGGATTGAATCAACAACCATGACAAGGGGAGAAAGCTTCCTTGCTGAACTGAGGATATTCTCGAGATTGGTCTCTGACTGAAGGAGTATATTTTCTGAGTTAATGTTTAATCTTTCAGCCCGCATCTTAACCTGCTCAAGGGATTCCTCTCCGGAGATATAGAGAACCTTTCCAGAAGAGGCTATGCCGTTCATTGCCTGAAGGAGGAGTGTGGATTTTCCTATCCCGGGGTCACCACCTATGAGAATTAAAGAACCGGGTACAATGCCACCTCCCAGTACCCTGTCAAGCTCATTGATGCCAGTGGCTATCCTTTTTTCTTTTATACAGGAAATCTCTCTCAGTGTTCTCGGTTGAGAGATTTCAGTGCCCCATCCCTTATGGACGCTCATCCTTTGGGTATTTCTCATATCTCTTTCTTCAACGAGTGTATTCCACTGACCGCAATCAGGACATCTTCCAAGCCATTTTGGCGAAACAAAACCACAGGCCTGGCATTGATAGATTACTGTATTTTTTTTCATCTGCAGTTTTTATACCTCGCAGGAACTTCCTTCCAGACTTAAAATTCCCATTCCCTTCCCGGGATGAATTACCGTTCTTAAGGCATTCTTTATGAATTCCTTTGCCCTCTGAACAGCCTGAGAACTTGAAACGCCCAGAGCAAGGGCTGCTGTTATTGCTGCTGAGAAGATGCAACCTGTTCCATGGAACTCACCAGGTATTCTCTCCGATTCAAGGAAAATAAATTCTCCATTAAAAAAGACATCTACAGTTAGATTCCCCTCAAGGTGTCCACCCGTTACTACCACTGCCTCTGCCCCCATGTTCTTAATTTTTTCTGCAGCCCTTTTCATGTCTTCAAGGCTTTCAATACTTAATCCAGTAAGCACAGAGGCTTCATAGATATTGGGTGTTACGACCCTTGAATGGGGTATGAGCTTTTCTTTCAGAAGATCCAGGGTTCTATCCTCAAGAAGGCTGACACCAGTAGATGATACTGTTACAGGATCAATTACAAGATTTTTTAATCCATACTTCCTTATGCACCTTTCAATTACCTCTACATTTTCCCTGCTGTAAATCATGCCTGTTTTGAGACTTTGGGGTTTTATATCATCTAGAAGTACTGTCAGCTGTTTTTCCAGTTCATCTGCACTTACAGGGTAGATGGCTTCTACACCGGTGGTATTCTGGCAGGTAATAGAGGTTACAGCCGACAGTCCATAAACTCCGAAATACCAGAAGACCCTCAGGTCTGCTTGAAGACCTGCACCACCTGTTGGGTCATAGCCTGCTATGGTAAGGCTTACTGGCATTTTTTTATTATACAGATTTTCAATCTCATTGTGCATATTTTTTATAAGTATTGAAAAATATAAAGAGTCCCTACAAGAATACCGAATATAAAAGGGGAATCATTATGTTTATATGGACAACCCATGAGCTGAAGGATATACTTGTAGAAGGAGATTTTCGATTAAGGATTGAACATTCCTCTAATGTAAAAGAGGCAATGCTCAGAGAAGGTGGTATGAGTGATTGTGCTCTTATACCACTCGATGAAGGATATAAAGATTTTCTCGCAAAGTTAAGAGCAAGGGGTGTGACGGGACCCGTTATATTTATAGCCGAAGATAGCCGGAGGCCTCCTGATGAATTTATTTATCCACTCAATGCCCTCTGCTTCAGCCTTCTGGATGATGACATTATTAAGGCTGGTGTATTTATAAACTTTATCTTCAGGCTTGCTCAGCTAAGGGCAATACCTGACATAAAACTCACTCATCATCTATCCTTTAATAAAAGTATCAGCGACAGTCCAGTCGATGAGCCTGAGAGGATAAGGGATGTGATTTCTTATGTTATAGAGAGGGAATTGCCTGTAATTATCTCCTTTGAGATTGATGAATATGGAAGACCTGTAACAGTCAGAGGTGTATGCAGGGTAAGGTTAAGGCAGAATAACTTTATACTCTACCAATTTAAACCTAATTTCCTCATAAATGGAATTAGAGATAGCGGGGATATGAAGATTGTTCTTTCCTATAAAGATATGAATTATGAAAGTGTTATAAAGATTATAAGGAAAGCTGAACATGAGGTTGAGGTAACCATTCCTGATAAACTCTTTATAGAGAGAAGGAGATATGTAAGAATAGTTCCTTCCTTAAAAAAACCTGTGAGACTTTTTATGCTCATGCCCTGTGAATCTACCCTTAGCCTTGAGGTTTATGATATAAGCCAGAGGGGCATAGGATTTTACTCTTCAAGGGATCTCAAGATTGGAGATATCTATGTATTCGGTATCCAGCTTCCTGAACAGACAAAGATAATAATAAGTTATGGAATAATAAGATTTAAAAAGGAGAAGTCTTCGGGTATAAGATATGGTGCTGAGCTCTATCTCCATCCACAGGATGAAGAACTTATCCTCCAGTATATAAGAAAGAGGGAATTAGAGATCATAGAGATATTAAGATAGTTATTAAGGCTGGTTTTTAGAGGATACGGAGTTTTTCTGTTCAGGGAACATCAGGATGATGCTTATCCTTCTGTTTCTTGGATCCTCCGGATTATCCTTTATAAATGGAATGGTGTCAGCATAACCTGCTACCCTTGTGATTTTCTTTGGATCAAGTCCGTATTTTTCCAGTTCCTTTCTGGCTGTTAATGCTCTTTCAGTTGAGAGCTCCCAGTTACTGTAATGGGAGCTTTTGTAGGCAAGGGCATCTGTATGACCCTCAACTGCAACCTGATTGGGAAGCTCCTTGATCTGTTCTCCTATTACCTGCATTATCCTCTTTGCCATGGGTGTTGGTTCTGCTGAGCCGAGGTCAAACATGGGTTTTCCTTCTTTATCCACAAGCTGTATTCTTACACCTCCTTCAAATATGTCAACTATTATCTGATCCTTTATATCTGAGAGTTTTTCCTCTATTGCCTTTTTAATCATCTCCTTGAATTCCTCAGGTTTCATGGCAAAGGGTCCGCCTATCTCAGGGGTTATTTTTCTTTCTGATTCTCCTGCCTCATTCATTATCTCGGATGACTTCTCCAGAAAGGATGTACCGCTCTGCTCAAATATGCTGAAGTGCTTAAAATATGTGGCAACCCTTGCCCTCTTTTCAGGTGAGACCATTGTTATGAGCCAGAGAAGAAGAAAGAAGGCCATCATTGCTGTGACAAAGTCTGCATAGGCAACCTTCCAGCTTCCGCCATGAGATCCTTCATGCCCTATTTTTTTAACTTTTTTAATAATGCCTGTCCTGTTATTATTCATGATTATTTAAGTCTATTTATTGCTGTTTCAAGTTCCTTGAATGTTGGTTTCTCCTTTTCTGGTATTGCCCTTCTGCCAAATTCCACTGCTATCTGTGGTGCAGAACCTCCGGCAAAGGATACCATTGCAGTCCTTATTACATTAAAGGGTATTGTCTTTTCTCTTGCAAGGTGTTCAAGGTTCACTGATACAGGACCAACAAAGCCATAACACATGAGAACTCCAAGGAATGTTCCAACCAGGGCTGCTCCTATGCTGTGTCCGAGAACTGCTGGAGGCTGATCTATTTTCTGCATGGTCAGGACAACTCCAAGAACTGCTGCAACTATTCCAAGACCTGGAAGTCCGTCAGCTACCCTTCCTATACTTGCTGAGGGAATAATTGCCTCCCTGTGTTCTGTTTCTATCTCCAGCTCCATCAGGCTGTCAAGTTCATGGGCTGGGACATTTGAGGATACAATTACCTTAAAATTGTCTGCTATGAATGTTACAAGTTCTGGATGGGACATTACATTTTTATACCTCTGAAAGATGGGACCTGTCTCTTATACACATCT
>JAOACK010000036.1 GCA_026417875.1 Thermodesulfovibrionales bacterium
CACGTGGCAGTCTTGCAGAAACTGAGTATCTTTTAGAATTCTCTCAAAAACTTGGATATATAAAAACAGACATTTCTGAAATTCTATCTTTAATAGAAGAAGTCAGGTAAACTCCTCTGGAAATTCCAGAAAGGTCTTTAACTACTGCACTACTCAGCTACTGCTCTCTGCTCTAAATCTGACCTCATTTAAAAGGGCTTGCCAATCGTTTATTTTTGAAATATTTCAGAAATATTTCTTTTACAGGAAGGAATATCTGGAAAAATTATTCGCTCCACCCCTTTTCACCAACAAGGGGGACGAATACGCAGGGTACGCTTTCTTCTGTGATGAGAGAACCTTTTTTCTTTATACCTTTTAGAAGCACCTGAGAGTATCTTGAACCAACAGGTGCTACAATTATGCCTTCCTCTCTTAGCTGTTCAACAAGGCTTTCAGGAATAGAAGGTGCAGCGGCTGTTACAATGATTCTGTCAAAGGGTGCTTCTTCTGGCCAGCCGAGTGTTCCATCGCCAACTTTAAAAAATATATTTTCATAACCGAGCTCTCTCACTATCTTCCTTGCCCTTTCAGAAAGGGTCGCAATCCTCTCTATTGTATAGACCTCCTTGACAATCTCTGCCAGCACAGCAGCCTGGTATCCGGAGCCAGTGCCTATCTCAAGTACCCTGTGATGAAAATCCGGCTCAAGAAGCTCTGTCATAACAGCAACCATGTAGGGCTGGGATATTGTCTGACCCTCTCCTATAGGAAGGGCCATGTCATCATACGCTCTGTCTATTAATTCTGGAGGGACGAACCTGTGTCTTGGTACTCTGAGCATTGCCTGTATGACCCTTTCATTTTTTACACCCCTTAATTTTATCTGAGTGTCAACCATCCATTTTCTTAAATTTTCAAAATCCATACTAACCTCTTTTTTTGAGTATCTCCCTTGCAGCAATTACTCCAGAAACAGATGCCTGTATGAGACCTCTGCTCACTCCGGCTCCATCACCTACTGCAAAGAGATTCTCTATCTCTGTCTCAAGACCTGAGGTAAGTTTTAACTGCATTGAATAGAATTTAACCTCCACTCCATAAAGCAGGGTATGCCTTGAATTCACTCCAGGAGCAATCCTGTCAAGTGCCTCAAGCATCTCAAGGATGTCTGAAAGATATCTGTAAGGAATGACAAAACTGAGGTCTCCTGCAACCGCATCCTTTAGAGTTGGTTCAACAACTCCTTTACTTATCCTTTCAGGTGTGGAGCGCCTTCCCTGAAGAAGGTCACCAAGCCTCTGGACAAGCACTCCCTTACCGAGAAAATTTGCAAGCCTGGCAATGTACTTTCCATAAAGTATAGGTTCATTGAAGGGCTCTGTAAAATGGGTGCTCACAAGTAGGGCAAAGTTTGTGTTATTAGTCTTTTTATTTCTGTAACTGTGGCCATTAACTGTCCATATACCATCAAGATACTCCTTAACGACTTCTCCATGAGGATTAACACAGAATGTCCTTACCCTGTCATCAAACTTTTTTGAATAAAAAATAAATTTTGGCTCGTAAGTTATATCCGTAAGGTGTTCCATTACAGAGGCAGGTACCTCAACCCTCACACCTATATCAACCTGGTTCTTAAGCATAGTAAGGCCAAGCCTCTTTGCCTCACCTTCAAGCCAGTGAGAGCCCTCCCTTCCTGGTGCCAGTATCACATAACCTGCCCTGTATTCAGAACCATCATCAAGTCTCACACCTGTTACTCTTCTGTCCTTTGTAATTATGGAGCTGACCTGTTTCTCAAATATCATATCTATCTTTGATTTAAGGTCCATCCTTATATTTCTTAAAACATCCTTACATCTGTCCGTGCCAATATGCCTTATTCTTGAAGGTATAAAGATCAGGTCATTTTTCGATGCAAGCCTTGATATCTCCTCTATCTGCTCAGGGCTTCCACCATAAAGCTCTTCCGGTGCTCCGTATTTAAGATAAATGGAGTCAACATACTCAATAAGTTTATCAAGCATGTCTTTTGAAACATATCTTGAAAGGAATCCACCTATCTCAGAGGAGAGATTCAATTTACCGTCACTGTAAGCACCTGCTCCACCCCATCCGCTTAAAAGGGCACATTTTTTACACTGAGCGCAGGATATCTCCTTAATCTTCATTGGGCAAATTCTCTGATCAATATCAGGACCCTTGTCAATTATGAGAATTCTCAAATGAGGGACCTCCTTAAGCAGCTCAAGCACTGCAAAGATACCTGCAGGTCCTGCTCCTGTGACTATTACATCATAGAACTTCCTTGAAGCCTTTGATCTGGTCCTCAATCTCCTGCCACCTCGCTGAAAGGTATTTCAATGCCTCATAATTTGTTAGGTCAAGATGCACAGGTGTAATAGATACATAGCCGTTCACCACAGCGTTGATGTCTGTATCCTCACCCCTTTCCCAGTAGGGTTCTCCACCGCCAATCCAGTAATGTTTTTCTCCAGATGGTGAATAGACCTCCTGAATGGCATTATCATAGATTCTCTTGCCCTGTCTTGTTAGTTTTATGCCCTTTATCTCATTTAACGGCAGGTTAGGGACATTAACATTAAGAAGGGTGTCATAGGGAAGGGAATGCTCAAGAATAAATCGAGCGACTATCAATGCAATCCTGGTAGCACTTTCAAACCAGCATACACCTGTTTCACAGAATCCCTCTTTATGATTCTTTTTCATTATCCATGTATCAAGGGATATGGCAAAGGATGGGATTCCAAGAATGGTACCCTCAATGGCAGCAGATACAGTGCCTGAATAGGTGATGTCATCTCCAAGATTCGGACCATCATTGATACCCGAGATTATAAGTTCTGGTTTTTTTGGAAGTATTTTATTCACAGCAAGGGCAACGCAGTCAGTAGGTGTACCGTTTACACTGAAAATCCTGTCTCCCAGTTCCGAAACCTTTAATGGTCTGTGCAGTGTAAGAGAATGGCTTGAAGCAGAACGCTCCCTGTCTGGAGCAACTATGTAGACCTCTGCAATCTCGAGGAAGGCATGGTAAAGGGCTTTTATGCCATGGGCATGGATACCGTCATCATTTGTAAGAAGAATTAATGCCACAAATTTATTGTAGCATAAAATCCTGATGAGCAATAATGATAAAATCCGTGATAAGTGATGGCTTAATTATTTGTCATGAATTACTTAAAATAATCTCTACAACTTCTTTAAGACTAGCAGCCAGATGATCTGCCTCGGGATTTTCTCTCAGCTCTCCTGTTTTTAGCAGTATAGACCTGGCTCCAGCAGCTTTTGCAAGCAGTATATCAGAGATCTTGTCACCAACAACCCAGGATTTTTTAAGGTCAATGTTATGTACTGCCCTTGCCCTGAGGAGCATACCGGGCTCAGGTTTTCTGCATTCACAATGCTCATCAGGATGGTGGGGACAATAATAGAAATCATCAAAACCATATCTTTCTATGAATACAGAGTTTATCTTCCTTGCATTCTCCTCTTCCACTATACCCCTTGCAATTCCTGACTGGTTGGTCACTCCTATTAATTTAAAACCAGCATCCCTGAGTCTTCTTAGTTCAGTTATATCCTCAAAGACCTCAAGGCCTGAAAGGTCATTCAGATAACCTCTGTCTTTGCAGAGTGTACCATCTCTATCAAAGAATACTGCTCTATGAGAAGGAATTAAGCTCTTTACTGCACCAAAGACCTCCTCCTCTGTTATGCCATCCATACAGGTCATTGTCTCACAGGTCCTCTTAAAACAGGGACTGCAGTTTATATCCTTTTTTATAACTATATCCCTGAATCCTCTTGGACCGGTAAGCTCTGGAGATGTGGAGCCAAAGATTGCAACAAGAGGTGTACCAACTGCATAGCCAATATGCATGGGACCAGAATCATTGCTGAGAAGTATATCACACTCTGATATCACTGCTATTAATTCTCTAAGTGTAGTCTTACCTGTAAGAATCATTATATCCTCACCGTTTATACTTTTTCTGATATCCTTTGTAATGTCTATCTCTTTTTCTCCACCGAGAAGAACAACACTGCCACCTGTATAATCCATAAAAGCATCAGCAATCTTGGCAAATCTCTGAGGAAACCATCTCTTTGCTGAACCATAGCTTGCACCAGGATTAATAGCAAGCACAGGTCTTTTGAGAGAAGCAAGCCTTCTCCTCGCCTCAAGCCTTTCCGAGATGGAAAGCTTTATCCAGGGTTGAGAATAGTCAGCAGGAATACCTGCACGCCTCAGGAGTTCAAGGTAATATTCAATGTGGTGAATTCTCCTGTCCTCAGCACTGTATGGTATTCTCTTTGTAAGGAGAATGCCCCTCATGTCTCTACTGTAACCGATCCTTTCAGGTACACCTGCAAGGAATGCAATTAAAGCAGCATCAAAGGCATTCTGAAGGAGTATAGCCTTTGTAAATCCCTCTCTCTTTAGAGTCTCTGCCAGTCTCCACTTACCCATTAAAGAATCTGCCTCTGATGGGTAGAGGATAATATTGTCAAGATAAGGACTGTCATAAAAAACTGGTGCTACCCAGGGCTTTACCAGAAGACTGATCTCACTTTCTTTAAAATACCTTCTCAATGCCCTGAGTGCAGGGATGGTCATAACTGCATCGCCAATCCAGTTTACACCCCGTACAAGAATACGATCTATCATGGAATACCAAGTATCAGGGTTATCCTCAGAAAACATTATTAATTATATACCAAGTGCCTTCTTAACAGCCATTCAGAATGTTCCCCGGGTGGCAATTTTTAGCATAACTTTCATACTCAAAACACCAGCCTCCTCTAATAACCTAATTCTCATGCCCTTAATCCCTTCATCACTTAACTCAAAAATCCTAAAACTCCTTTGATATTCCTTACATAAATCTGTTAAAAACTTACCCAAGTGAGTTCTACTTCCATGGTATGTCCTCCTTTCTTTGAAAATTCATTGTGAATTATGGAGAATACAACTCTTTTTCTTTAATTTTACACATAAAATTTCACATTACCTGTTCCCTGATTAGTCGAAAGAAAAGGCAGGCATGCCTCAAATGAGTAAAGAGTGCTATTGTACAAAGAAATCGTGCATTTAAGCAGGATTAATATTTATTTTGAAAAAGTGATAAATAACGGTTGCAATAAAAATTACCACAGCAGATAAAGAAGCAAGAGAAAGAGGATTCCCTTTATAAATTCTATCCATCCAGTAACCTGAAGCCTCACTCTGTAGAGTGTAAGAGCGAAGATAAGATTATCAAGAAGGGGGATAAGCATGAGGATATTAATTTTAAGAATCATATAAAGGATAGCTGTTACAATCAGATAAATGATCATGGTAATCTTTTCCCTTACTCCCTTCATCAGCTGAAGCCTAACCCTGAATACTCCTGCAAGAAAGAACAGGGATAGAGCAATGTAAAGCCTTAAAGCTATATCACCGGTTATTGAAAAATAGGCAATTAATGAAGAAAGGCAGAGGGTGAGAAAACCGGCTATTTCTGTAAGGATACTGTGTTCACCTCTAAGAACTAGGAGCATTAGATATAAAACCGGCACAGGTACGAAGAAATAAAGTCTTAAAAATGAAAGACCCTCTGAAAGAAAAAGTATCAACAGGCCGGTTGATATCTGGAGAGCAAAAAGAAAAAGGGCCTCTTTCTTTCTGAGCCTGTGCCAGAGCACAAAGGATTGTTTTGAGTTGATCAATAGACCTATTCCAAGTAGTGGAAGGAGAATATTTAATTCTACCCTTCCTGCTGCTATAACTCCAGCAGAGTAACTGAAGAGGAGCAGGGACCAGGACCCGTATTCTTTAAGAATATAATTCTTCATAAGGAGCTCACAGTCATATGTTAAAATAATTCAATGAAAAAATATCTGATTTTAATCATAGGTCTTTCACTCATAAGTGCTGTATCATTTTATTTTTATAAGGCAGGTCATAACAGCCTCATCCCTTCTTATCCTTTTATAATAACAGGCCTTTTAGCCGGCATGGTTATAATACTTGGCGGATGCGAGCTATTTGCAAATGGTGTGGAGTGTATTGGAAGCAGATACAATCTTTCCCATGCGACAGCAGGCAGTCTTCTTGCAGCAGTGGGTACAGCCCTTCCTGAGACCATGGTACCGGTAATTGCACTCATAGCTGGCAAGACAGAGCACAGGGAAGGCATAGCTGTTGGCGCCATACTCGGTGCTCCTTTCATGCTCACCACCCTTGCAATGTTTCTGCTTGGTGTGACAGTTATTATTCGTAAAATTCTCAGGCGGAGGGATCAAACCTTATTGACCGTGAATCAGAGTGCCTTACTTTTTGAGCTGAAATTTTTTATGGTTATTATGACTGCTGTACTGATTGCCTCTCTTATAAAGGTTAAAATTCTGAATCATATCCTTGGCCTTATACTCTTTATCTCCTACGGATTATTCATTTATTTCACTATGAAACATGAATCTATTGAAGGAGAGGAATACACAGAACACTTTCATTTCGGGATGTTCCTTGGTTGTCCAAGAAGGCTGAGGTGGATAGCAGGTCAGGTACTTGTGGGATTATTTTTTATTGTTGCTGGAGCCCATCTATTTGTGGAATATATATCCCTCTTTGCCATTAAGAGCGGTATACCGGCGCTCGTACTTTCACTTCTCATAACTCCCCTGGCAACAGAGCTTCCTGAAAAATTCAACTCCATTACCTGGACCATCAAGGGCAAGGATACAATTGCCATGGCAAATATCTCAGGAGCACTGGTCTTTCAATCAACCATTCCTGTAGGCATAGGTCTTATCTTTACTGAATGGAATATTAATAACACAGAGCTACTTAATATAACCTTTGCCCTTGGCATGGCATCAATCGTTACGCTCTTTGTATCTCTAAGGAAAAAACTGCCCGGTCTTCTTCTTCTTTCCGGTGGAATTTTTTATCTGATCTATATAGTAAAGGCTGTATCTTAAAAGCCTATCTTTTCTGTATTTCTATCTCAGAAAAGAAGTATGCTATTTCGAATTTTGCTGACTCAGGAGAGTCTGAACCATGTACTATGTTATGCTCCACATCAGAGGCAAAGTCGTGCCTTATAGTGCCAGGAGCTGCGTTCTTCGGATTCGTTGCACCCATTATCTCTCTTACCCTGGAAATAGCATTTTCTCCCTCCACAACCATAACAACAACAGGACCGGATGACATGAAATCAGTAAGGCTTTCATAAAAGGGCTTATCCTTATGAACTATATAGAAACCCTTTGCCATATCCTTTGAGAGCCTGAGCATCTTGAGTGCTGCAATCCTCAGGCCTGCATTCTCGAATCTCCTTATTACCTCACCTATGAGATTCTTCTGAACTCCATCAGGCTTAACTATTGAGAGTGTACGTTCCATCCTGTTCCTCCTTTATTTTAAATTTTTCTCCATTATTAGCCTTATCCTGTCCCGCGCCTCTTCTATCTTTGACTTTACTGTTCTGGAAAGTTCTTCTCTATTCATAACCTTTCTGGCCAGACCCTGCTCTACAGCCTTCATGCCAGCTGCCACCGCAACCTCTACAAATACATCAACCTCATCCATTGTTGGAATTATGTAATCTTCCCTGATGCCCTTTTTCTCAGCAAATTCTGCAATTGCAATTGCAGAGGCTATACACATCTCATCAGTTACAGCCCTCGACTGAACATCAAGAACTCCCCTGAAAAGACCTGGAAAACACAGGGAATTATTAACCTGATTTGGAAAATCGCTCCTTCCTGTCGCAACAATCCTTGCACCAGCTTCTTTTGCCTCCCATGGCCATATCTCAGGAACAGGATTGGCACAGGCAAAGACAACAGGATCACGTTTCATATCTTTAATCCATTCCTTTTCAATAACTCCCGGACCAGGCCTGCTGAGTGCAATGCATACATCAGCACCCTCAAGTGCCTCCTTTATGCCGCCTTTTCTGTTTTCACTGTTAGAAAGGTTGCATATCTTCCACTTCTCTGCATCTGCCATGAGGTCCTTTCTTTCTCTGTTCAGTATACCTGCTGAATCCACAACTATTATATTTCCTGAGGGGATACCATAAATGGTGAGGAGCCTAAATGTTGCAGTATTTGCCGCACCCGCACCTATCATGGCAATTTTTACATCTTCCTTCCTCTTCCCAACTACCTTTAAAGCATTTATGAGTGCAGCAAGTGTTACGGTTGCTGTTCCCTGCTGGTCATCATGCCACACAGGTATGTCAAGCTCCTTTTTCAATCTCTCAAGTATGGAAAAACACTTTGGCTTTTCAATATCCTCAAGATTGATTCCTCCAAAAGAAGGTGCTATATATTTACAGATCTTTAATATCTCATCCTCATCAGCTGTGTTAAGGACAACTGGAAAGGCATCCACAGCACCAAGATATTTAAATATAATTGCCTTTCCTTCCATTACAGGAAGAGCAGCCTCAGGTCCGATATTTCCGAGTCCAAGAACCCTTGTACCGTCACTTATAATAGCAACGGTATTTCCCCTGTTAGTGTATTCAAAAACCTTTTCTTTGTTTTTTGCTATCTCTTTACACACCTCTGCAACACCAGGTGTATACCATATCGAAAAATCATCAAGTCCTCTAATAGGGCATTTTGGCAGCATCTCCACCTTGCCTCTGTAAAGGCCATGAAGCCTGAGTGCCTCTTTTGAATATCTCTCTGCCTCTTCTATGAGTTTATTATCCTTCATATAGCTCCTCCAAAATAGATATTATTTTAGCATACTTTAATATTTTTAAAAGAAATGAAGTATAATATGATAAAACAAACTTGAGCATTTGAAATAAAAATGGGACTCTTTAGATTAATTTTAGCACTATTATCTTTACAACTTTTGCTATCTACTGAAAGTTTATCTGAGGATACAACTTCCAGCAATTTCAAATCTTATGAAAAAAATACCTCTTCTATCAATCTTCCAGAAGGCGCCAGGGTTTCAAAGCTCATATTCGGGCTTCCGGGTTTGTCAAATGTAGGACAGGTCTCTGAGGGCATATTCCGTGGAGCTCAGCCACTTCCAGAAGGATACCTTACCCTAAAAAAGATGGGTATAAAGACTGTTATCAATCTCAGAAATCACAGCGAAAAAGAAGCTGTCGAAGCTGCAGGTATGAAGAGCATTGAAATACCCTTAAGTGTATTGAAAAAGACCAGTATTGAAGATGTAAACAGGATAATTGAGATTATCTCGAATCCTGAGAACCAGCCTGTATATGTGCACTGCAGACACGGTCAGGACAGAACAGGAATAGTTATAGCAGCCTACAGGATGAGGATAGATGGATGGTCCTTAAAGGAGGCAGAAGCAGAGATGCAGGCCTTTGGCTTTAATGACCTCTGGAAAAATCTCAAGGAATTTATAAGGCACTATGCAAAGACTCTCGGAAAGGCAACTGAAAGACAGTAACTTGAATCTCCTAAAGGCATTTCAAGAATGTTGAGTTATAAAATATAGATTTCCTAAAGAACTCTAAAAACAGAGATACTCTCTGTAATTAAAAATATTTAAATTTATCTCAATATACCCTTTACAATCATATCCACTGCCTCTTCTGGCGTAAGTCCACGGGACATCAGGTTCTCCATCTGCCTTCTGTCTACACTTCCTATTGCGGCCTCATGTGTGACCTTTGCAAGGGGATGAATCACGTTCACTATCGGAATTGCCATTGCCACAGCATTGTCCTTTACTATCTCCATACAATCCACGTGGCCTCTTGCGCCTTCAGCATTGCCCTCTGTTATCCCTACAACTGAAGCTTTTGCTTTATCTTCAAGGGCTACTCTTGCCTTTATAAGGCTTTTCGCATTTTTTCCACAGAGAATGGTTTTTTCTTTAATTTTTATATCGTCATCTTCGTGCCCAAAGACCTTTGTTACCATCTCAACGATTGCGTCTTCTCCAACCTCTGAGGAATAATCAATAAAAAGTTTTCCCACCCTTCCGGTGACAAGGTTAAAATCCGTGAAATACCTACCCTTCTTTCTAACCTTTATCACTGCCTTAGGCATAACCTCCACACCACCATAAGGTCCGTGATAGTGCCTTTCAGAATAACGCATTTCAGCACCCTCTCCAATATCTATAACTGCATCCATAATATGCCTTACTTTTTCAGCTTTAGGAAAGATACAGTGGGCAATGAAATGAACGGAAGAATTCTTCTCAAGCAATACATGCATCCTCACCTTCTGGGTTCCTTTTTTATGCATAAGGCCAAAACATAGGTGTACAGGATTTTTAACATTAATACCCTCTCTTACAACCACCCTCGCCTTTATTCCAAAAAAAGTTGCTTTTACCTCAACATCTACACCTTCAACAGATCTCATGCTCAATATCCTGTGCCCAGAGGCGGCAAGATGAGCGATATCCTTATTTTCAAATATTGCCCTCTCGCCTCCTGCATCCTTAAAGGCAGTAAGAAATGTTTCAAGATTTTTATTATTCCCCATGGTCATATTACATTATTAATACTGACGGATATTTTAACAGCCAGAGCTACTTTCATTATTACCTGCACACCTCTCCATCACAGACAATACATCTTCTTGATTTGTAATACTCCGCAACCTCAGCCGGTGTTCCAGACATAATTATTTCTCCATGACAGATCTGTGATGCCCTGTCTGCAATGAGAGCAATCTCTTCTCTATGGGTTATAAGTAGAACAGCCGAACCATTATTTCTGAAGGCATTTATAACATTGATAATATCACGGGTTGAAAGCATATCTATTCCAGAATCTGGCTCGTCGAGTATAGCAAGCTTTGGATTAAGCGAAAGAATTGAGGCAAGCTCAATCCTCTTTCTTTCTCCGCCACTAAGTGTTCTGTCAACCATCCTGTCAAGATAATGAGATGGCTCAAGTCCCACCATCTCAAGATAATAGGCGGGTGCATGGGCAGCCCAATGAGAGGAAAATTTTTTCCCTATAGAAATATAATCTGCTACGCATATACCCTCAAATCTCGCAGGCTCCTGCCAGGCAAGAGTAATACCAAGTCTTGCCCTCTCATGTATCGGAAGATCATTTATAATCCTACCGCCGAATTTTATCTCTCCACTCGACGGTCGGTATCCCTCACAACCCATAATGAGATAGGCAAGCGTTGATTTTCCAGATCCGTTTGCACCAAGCAGGCTGTGCACTTCTGAGCTATTTATACTAAGGGAAAGATTTTTGATTATCTCTTTTCCATTTGCCACATAGGTGAGTCCATTTATCTCAAGAAGCTTTTCAGACATAATTTATTTTAACTTAAGTTTATACTGTCATGCTAATATACTGTCATGCTAATATCCTGAATCAAGAAGTGAATTAAAACCAACCCTCTGTTAGACACTTTTCTGACAATATTTACAAAAAATCTGACAATCTTTACAAGAATGCCTATCTTTTAATTAATTCTTGAGAAAATTTAACCTGCCTTTAATAATTCTTTAACACCTCTAATTTAACATAGGACTAAAAGAGGAGGCAAAAATGAATTTCCTTATGTCACAAACAAAAATGCATGAAGACATCTGTCCCTATTTTGATCTTGAACTGGATACCTGCATGGCTTCATGCTCATCAGTAAAAGCAAGCGATGGAATAAAAAGTAAATTCTGTCTTGCAGAGGATTATGATAGCTGTCCAATTTTTCTTGCAAAAATTCTGATGAAAAAGAAATAAAGAAAGGAGGTGAGAAGATGTCATACCAGAGCTTTTAAAAAGTCAGAGAAAAATTTCTCAAAAATTTAAACCAAAATTTCTAAAAGGAGGGCAGTATGAAGGCAAGAAAGATAAGTTCAAAAATAATGTCTATATTTTTAATTCTCACGGTTATTATTGCCACAAGTCTAAATCTCTATGCCAGAGAGAACAACAATGCTCAAGGTGTGAAGCATATCATACTTTTTATAGGTGATGGTATGCATCTTGAGCATGAGATAGCAACCAGCAGATATCTTTACGGAACAGATTATTCCCTCTCATGGCACATGTTTTCAAATAAGGTACCCGTGGCAACATGGGATGTAACCACCTATAACGGCTATGCTTCTTTGATGGGTGCTCCTTCTTATGATCCCTATAACATTGATCCCATAACAGGATACAACCCAAATAGAGGTGGCAAATGGCCATTTCCCCTTGACAGGTCCAGAATAGATGACAATTATTTTCTGAATCCAAGATTCGCAACTGATTCAGCCTCAGCAGGAACAGCTATATCAACAGGCTATAAAACCGATGATGGAAATATAGCATGGCTTCCTGGAGATCCACCAAATGGCAGGCTCAAAACTATTGCAGAAATTCTTAGGGAAGAGAAGGGTTTTGCAATTGGAGTCGTGAGTACAGTTCCCTTCAGCCATGCGACTCCTGCAGCATTCGTGAGCCATAATGTCCATCGTAATAATTATTA
Organism: Thermodesulfovibrionales bacterium; assembly: GCA_026417875.1. Lineage (NCBI taxonomy): Bacteria > Pseudomonadati > Nitrospirota > Thermodesulfovibrionia > Thermodesulfovibrionales > Thermodesulfovibrionales bacterium. Next base: position 12,442 of record JAOACK010000036.1, read on the forward strand.
TCAGATTGCTGATGAGATAGCCAGGGTTGTAAAACCTGAGGTGGTAATAGGTGGAGGTCACCGTAACTGGAGCACAACATATATGTCAGCAGCTCTTTATAATGACCTGAAAAATGGTGTTATCAGCGACTATGTATTTGTTGAAAGATTGCCTGGTGTTGATGGTGCTGTCTCGCTCATGAATGCCGCCTATCAGGCAGTTGCTCAGAAAAAGAAACTCTTCGGTCTTTTTGGTGGTAGGGGTGGAAATTTTGAACCTCCTGTGCCGAGCGATACACCTGGATCTCCTTCGGTTTCAAGGGCAACCATTGAGAATCCCCTCCTAAAGGATGCAACCATAGCAGCTCTGGAAGTGCTGAGTAAAGATCCTGACGGCTTCTTCCTAATGGTAGAACAGGGTGACATAGACTGGGCAAATCATGCAAATAATTACAGATGGATGATAGGTACTGTTTGGGATCTGGAAGAAGCTGTTAAGGCAGCAATCTCCTTTGTAAACAGACCCGATGACAATATTGACTGGAGCAATACTATGATCATTGTAACATCTGATCATGGAAACAGCTATATGAGATTAACAGATGAACCAAAACTTTCAGCAGGTGATCTCCCCACACAGATTGGGCGTGATTATGCCTGGAGCTATCCAGATGGTGAAGTTACCTACAGCACCACTAACCACACAAATGAACTGGTAATGCTTTATGCCTTCGGAAAAAATTCAAAATTATTTAACAAATACAGAGGCGAATGGTATCCCTGCACCCAGATAATTGATAATACCCACATCTTCCATGTAATGGCTGAAGCAGCTGGAGTGCCGAAGCCTAGCCCGCTTCAGGTAATTCTCCATAAACCTGTTTCATGCTCAAACTTTTACTCAAACTAAAAATTGTAGGGGCTCCTTTGGAGCCCCTACTGTTTATCTATTTAGGGGGTCAAATTAAAGGAGGGTCAAATGAAAAGGTTTAGAGCGATAACTTACTTTACGGTAGCTTCACTGTTAATTCTTTTATTCTCCTTTGCAGCATATGCATCGACAAATGTAGTAAGGGGTACGGTATTCTGGGATAGAAACGGGAACGGTATTATGGATAGGGGTGAACCAGGTATACCAAATGTTGCAGTATCAAATGGCAAAGAGGTTGTTTTAACAGACGGACTGGGCAGATACAAACTTCCTGCCTATGAGCCAATGATAGTATTTATAACGAAGCCTTCAGGTTACATGCCTCCATTGAATTCTAATAATCAACCACAATTCTACTATATACACTATCCTTCAGGTTCTCCGTCTGCGATAAGACAATACCCTGCAATTCCTCCAACCGGTCCACTTCCTGATCCGCTAAATTTTCCACTGCTGAAGATTGAGGAAAAACACAAATTTACTGCATTGATAATAGGAGACACCCAGACTTATACCGATGAAGAGATAGGTTATCTGAGAGATACGATTGTAAAAGAGGTTTACGATACAGACGCAGTTTTTGCCATTCTAATGGGTGATAATGTTGGAAGCGGATATCTAAGCCTTTATCCCAGACTGCTGTCTGTACTTGGTGGTATTGGTAAACCCTATTACATGGTGGCTGGTAATCACGACATGAACTATGATTCTCCTAATGATTACCATTCACTTGATACCTTTAAGAGATATAATGGACCTACTTATTATTCCTTTGATTACGGTAAGGTACACTTTGTGGTTCTGGATAGCGTAATGTATTTAGGTAACAGGAGGTACAGAGGTGAGATAGATAATCGGCAATTAGAGTGGCTTAAAAATGACCTCTCACTTGTACCTAAAGACAAACTTATAGTACTTGCTATGCATATACCTCTGGTATCATTCCAAGACAGGTACTCTACAGTGCATCAGGTAATAAATCGCCATGTGATCTACGAATTACTTAAAGATAGAAAAGTAGTAACCCTTGGAGCCCACACCCATACATTAGAACATTTCTTACCCGGAGAGGAGGTGGATGGATGGGGGCATCCAACTCCAATTCATCAGGTTCTTGTAGGTGCAGCTTCTGGCTCATGGTGGACGGGTGATTTTGATGAGTATGGGATACCGTTCTCATTCCAGAGGTGTGGTGCTCCTCGAGGCTTCTTGTTAATGAACTTTGAAGGAAGTGATTATACAATAACATTTAAAGCTACTGGAATGCCAAAGGAACGCCAGATGTCTCTCTCCTTCTTAACAAGCTCCTTTTACAATTGGTACACCGAATTATTAAACTGGCTGAGAAGCGATCCATCAACAAGACCTGAAAGACCATCTGTTAATATCAATAATCTTCCTGATCAGGGAGTGCTGACAACATCAGAAATTACTGCAGGAGTTCCTCTTATAGTAAATGTATGGAATGGTAGAAAGGATACAGTTGTAATGTGTCACTTTGATGAAAGAGAACCAATAGCAGCTATTAGAAATATGAACATAATGGATCCCTATGCTCTACGCCACCAGCTCTCCTTGCTTCGCTGGTCTATCGGTTTCTCAGCCTTCAGACAGAACTATGGACCTGCCTATCCCCAGCCTCTACCCGAGTGGCTTCACACAGTGCAATCTCCACACATATGGACATGTGAGGTTCCAAGGGATCTCCAAAAAGGAGTACACAGTGTGGTTGTGACAGCCGCTGATGTAAATGGTAATGTGTATTCTGAAACAAAGATCTTTGAGATAAAATAATCCTTAATTAATTTACTTAAGCTGCGGGATATTTTTATCCCGCAGCTTTTTTATATTTATAACTCATCTTAAAATCACATTATAAACTCATAGCGTTTTATCTCTTGATAAATATAGAGGAAGAATACCGGATTTGGAATTAAAAAATTCTTTAAGTCTCTTTTCATCTCCTGCCACAGTTTCATCTGAAATCCTTTCCAGTATTGACAGAATTAGGAATCTCCTGAACATATCTGAATCATTAAGGCGATAATGGATCCACTTTCCCTGTTTTCTGTCCTTAATCAATCCTGCCTGCTTTAATATGCTAAGATGAAAGGATACCTTTGGTTGAACAACATTGAGTGCAGCAACTATATCACAGACACAGAGTTCACCATGTTGAAGGAGTTTCAATATCCTGAGCCTCGTTTCATCAGAAAGGGCTTTAAATATTTTCAGTAATTCCCGCACGCTAAATCTCAGATTTTATTAATTCTTTAATCCTCTCAAAATCGGGCAGAGGCTTTCCTGAATGTTTGAGCTTTCCGTTGACAACAAGACCCGGGGTTGACATGGTGTATTTCATTATCTCCTGAAGGTCGGTAATCTTCTCTATTCTGGCTTCAATCCCGAGTTCTTTCACAGCCTTTTTTACCATATCTGCCATCCTTTCACAATTTGCACATCCTGTACCAAGAACCTTAATCTCCATGAGCGGTCCCCCTTTGAAATTTTTTAAATTCAATGAATCTTTTTCTTTCTACAGGCAGCATAGAAGCTGCAGCAATAAGCCCTGCCTTTATTATCAATGACTCAGGAACAGTCTCATAAACCTCACCTTTCATCTCTACTGTCCTGCATTCATTATCTCCGCAGACATCACAACAGGGATTCTTTCCTGTAGTTGCACCAAGCCATTCCTCAAGAGTTTTATCTCCTATCCATATCTTATTAGAAGCCATGGGATCCTTCTTAAACTCATCTATGCTAAGTTCCTTTTTTTCAAGGATGACTTTGATGCCAAGCGGCGACAGTACCTCCCTTAATTTTAAACAGGAATTATGAAGTTCTTCCTCCGTACCCTCACACCTTGGACAGGTTTTATTTTCGCTGTTAACAAGCCTCTGCCAGAGAATTTTGAGAATTAACATTCCGAACTCCTAAAGTATTGCATTAAAGAGATAACCCACAGCAATGATTGTTAATGTCATTATAACAACAAAAACTACAAGCAATGGCATCTTAAGCACCTTTCTGAGTATTATAAGCTCAGGGAGGGAAAGGGCTGTTACTGCCATCATAAAGGCAAGCACTGTTCCAATGCTCATCCCTTTTTCCATCAGTGCATACACAATAGGCGAAACCCCTGCTGCACTGGAATAAAGCGGCACACCCAGAGCGACTGCTACAGGTACGGCAAAGGGATTGTCCTTACCGGCGTACCTGACAAGAAAATTCTCAGGCACATAGCCGTGAATGAACCCACCTATGGCAATAGCAATAACAATGAAGAGCCAGACCCTTTTGAGGATATCTACCGTATTCCACCTTGCATACTCAAGCCGCTCTTTAAATGATTTACTTTCTCCATCAAATTTCTGTCCTGTTTTAATATGATAAACATATTCTTCCACCCATTTTTCAAGCTTAAGTTTTCCAATAATTATACCTGCCGTGATAGCAACTAAAAGACCGGTTCCAACATAGATGGCTGTAATCTTCCAGCCAAAAAGTCCCCATAACATAACAACCGCTACCTCATTTACCATGGGCGAGGAGATTAAAAATGAAAAGGTAACTCCAAGAGGAACACCTGCCTCAACAAATCCTATAAAAAGTGGTACAGCTGAACAGGAACAGAAGGGCGTTACTACACCTAGCAGTGCTGCTAGAATATTTCCTATAAATTCTTTTTTATGCGAAAGAATCATTCTTGTCTTCTCTGGAGGGAAAAAGCTTCTTATAATCGAAACGATGAAGATAATTACTGATAGTAGAATAAATATCTTTATAGTGTCGTATATAAAGAATTCAATGGCCTCACCAAGACGAGAGCCAGGTTCTAGCTTTATCAGCTCATAAACTATATAAGTTGCAAATTCCTTAAGCATGGTTTGATATATAAACAAATTTTTATATGTTATGTCAACCTATTAATAAAATTTTTTGAATTTCTACCATTCTCCTTTCCGCATAGACGCGGACAGAAGCTAAATGGTAAAATAGCGCACCCATAGTTTAAAATTGAATGAAAGGAGACTGAAATATGAAAGTCTTATATGAATTCATCCCGAAATCAAATTTCCCTGAATTTGCAGAAGAAATTAAAGACCTGCTTGATGGCTGGAATATCACAGACAGTGCCAGCGGCATTCCTGCTCCATCTGCTGCTGCAGTAGCCTGTGCCCTGAAAGCAAAATATCCAGAAAAGCTATCCATTCCCATGCTAATTACCAATTATAAAGGTCCCGTAGAAATTGCTGCAGCAGCAAAAGCCTGTGAGGCTATGGGTATTGAAGGGATGGTTCCTGATCCAGGTGATGCACCTAAGTTTGGCCATCCCATAAAGACATCAAAGGATGGAAGCTGTGTAATCCTTACAGACGAAGAAGAATTCGAAAAATTCAGAAGATCTACAGGTCCTGCTGAGGAGATAAGGGATTTTTTAAGAAATACCGTTAAAATACAGAACCTCAGGCTCGGCTGTCTCGTAACAAGCAGAAGACCTGTAGAAGATGCAATTGCCCGTATAAAGGACCAGTGGGATTTCTGCTTTTTCTTAAGACTGGATGAACAATCTTTACCTAAATTAAAAGATCTCTCTTGGGAGTGTAAAAAAATGGGTAAAGCAATCTATCCTTATTTTGTAGTTGAGACACCAAAGAACAAAAAAATCCTTGAAAGGATTGGGTGGTCACCAACAACCTCACTGGAAAGGGCAGTAGAATTTGCTCAGAAACTTGAAGGTATTGTGGATGGCATAATCGCCACCTGTCTTGGAGATCTGGAAGGAGATAGAAAATTATTAGAAGTATTACAAAAAGTTAGAGGATAATTACATGAGGATCTCATAAAATCATTAACTGCAAACCATAGAGACCTCATCTCATAGAAAAGTGCAGGCTATGCACCTGAGTGCGAAAGTGCGAAAGAAGATGGGCTCACGCTTTCGAAATTACTCGCTGTTGCTGTCAGCCCTCCTTTAATATAAGGAATTTTTATAGATTTCTATTGTAAGATTGGATTCTTCCCTAATTGCCGATAGAAACCTATGATAATCTTACATTTAAAAGTGCAGGTGTGCCCAAAAGGTGACACCTTATACTGAATACACAGAAAACATATGGCCTTCATTAACCACATCACGAAACTCACCTTCATGGTGAATCTATTATCAAGGGAATAATAAATTCTTTCGCTCTGTAAAGACCTTGAGGCATGCCTGCCCTTTTTTCTATCGGCAGATCAGGGGATTCTTAAAAATTGACAATATCTTTCACATCCTATATATTATTAAAAACACCTGAGGTGAATAATGAACTGGCTTGAGATGGGAATTGGTCTTTCAATAACAGTCCTTATAATCTTTTTAATTATACTGATCCTTGATATAAGAAAATCACTTAAAAACCTTGATTCTACACTTAATGACTTCAGGGAAACACTGAAGAGTATTAAAAATTCCTCTGATGAGATAGGTGCAATTGCATCAGACCTGAGGGCATTCAGCAGTTCTGTTAAAAATGTTAGCAGGAATATTGAATACATAAGTAATGCCCTTGAGGATATAACATATTCTCTTGACTCAAGAACAAAGGCTCTTAAGGTTGCCATTAGAGC
>JAOACK010000037.1 GCA_026417875.1 Thermodesulfovibrionales bacterium
TATAGGAGCCATACTGGGAACGAGCCTCGGTTATGTAATTGAGGCAGTCTCCATGGCACTGAGGCCAAAGCCTGTAGAGGCACCATCTGAGGTTAAGATAAAGTAGGTAAAAAATTTGAGGGCGGGCCATACGCCCGCCTTTTCTATTTCATCATATTTATAAAATTCTCAACCTTAAGTGCAGGCATACTTAAAAGCTCAACCGAACCCCTTGAGCCTATTTCAACAGACATTTTCATCACAGTATTATTGTCAGGTGCTTCAATGATATTTACGAAATCATAGGGTCCAAGTACGGCATACTGCTCCAGAACCTTTACACCCATCTTTTCAAGCTCTTTATTAACCTCAGATATCCTTCCAGGCCTTTCCTTAATGGTCTTTCTTCCCTCATCTGTTAATCTGCTTAAAACTACATAATAAGGCATGATACACCTCCTGCTTGTGAATTTATTGAAGCCAAAAAAGCTTCAATTAAAAGATAGCAGAAAAAATAAGGGTTGTCAAAGATTAACTTTTTTATGATTTATATCATGGAATGATATCTGTTTTCTAGGCAACAATCTTATTAAATTAAAAATCTTGAAGGAGGTGTTTATATGAGTAAGAGAAAGGTTTTTATGTTCAGACTTCTTGTTTTAGTTACTGTTTTCTGTCTGGCAACACCGCTCTGGGCTGCGAAGAAGTCACAGTGCATTGATTGCCACAAAAAGGTGACTCCGGGAATAGTGGCTCAGCACATTAGTGGAAAGATGTCAAAAGCCGGGGTTGACTGCTCTACATGCCATGGCACAGAGCATAAAGGTATGGATGATGCAGAAAAGGCAAAACTCCCTACTCCAGAGACCTGTGCAAAGTGCCATCCAAAGCAGGTTGAGCAATTCAGGACAGGAAAGCATAATCTTGCATGGATTGCCGCAAGTGCCATGCCCATGTGGACTCACCAGCCAAAGGCTGTTGTTGGAGAAGGTTACAAGGGCTGTTCTGGTTGTCATAAAATAGGTGAAAAACCAAAGGATGAAAAATACACCTATCGCTATGGAAACGCGCAATGTGATGCCTGTCATACAAGGCATTCTTTTAACAAATCAGAGGCTCAGGATCCAAGGGCATGCCAGACATGCCACATGGGATTTGACCATCCCCAGTGGGAGATGTGGTCAACCTCAAAGCATGGTACTATATGGCAGATTGAAGGCAAGGGTTCAAAAAGGGCACCTACATGCCAGACATGTCATATGAGCAATGGAAACCATAAGGTAATGACTGCTTGGGGATTCCTTGCCCTCAGGCTTCCAGAGGATGATCAGGAATGGCTCAGGGACAGAATTACCATACTTCAGGCACTTGGAGTTCTTGATGATAAAGGAAATCCAACTCCAAGACTTGAGGTTGTAAAGGCAGCAAAGGTTGCAAGACTCTCAAAAGAGGAATTCCAGGAAGAAAGAGAAAAGATGGTCAGAATATGTGCAGGATGTCACAGCGAGAACTTTGCAAGGCAGCAGCTCATCGCAGCAGATCAGGTAATAAAGGATGTTGACAGACTTTTTGCTGAGGCAATCAGGGAGGTAATGTCCCTTTATTCAGAAGGAATTCTCAGGAAGCCTGAAAACTGGGCATTTGCACCTGATCTTTTACAGTTTTATGAGGCAAAGAGCTCTGTTGAGCAGGACCTTTATCTAATGTTTCTTGAATACAGGATGAGGACCTTTCAGGGAGCCTTTCATATGAATCCTGACTATATGCACTGGTATGGCTGGGCACCAATGAAGGAGACACTTCAGAAGATAAAGGATGAGGCCAAGAAGATGAGGCAGGAGAAGGCTCATAAGATGTAAATTATGGTTTTAAAAGGGCGTATGGATGAGGTTCATGCTAAAATCATCTATACGCCTTTTTTATGTGTCTTTGGAGGTTGTATGAAAAGGTATCTGATTTTTATATGCCTGTTTGCCATGATAATTATCCCTTCCAAATTAATTGCCACAACAGAATATGCAAGACAGACAGGCCTTGGCTGTGCTTACTGCCATGTGGATGCCATGGGGGGCGGAGAGCTAACAGAAGAGGGAAAAAAATTTCTTGAAGAAAGAAAATTAAAAGGCCTTTACCGCCCTATGACAAAGACACAGAGAGTAGTGAGATTCATAATAGGTTATATCCATCTCATTGTTGCCATTGCCTGGTTCGGAACTATACTTTATGTCCATATCCTGTTAAAACCCGCATATGCAGCAAAGGGATTGCCAAGGGGAGAATTGCTTCTTGGATGGATTTCCATAATTCTCCTTGCCATTACAGGTACGCTTCTCAGCTTTGCCAGAATTCCTTCGTGGCAGGCCCTTTTTTCAACAAGATTTGGAATTTTATTGAGTATTAAAATAGCACTCTTTCTTTTAATGGTGATATCTGCTTTTATCGTAACATTCTTTATCGGACCGCAGCTGAGAAGAAAGCTACTTCAGCCTGTAAAGAAAAAAGAGGAATTTACACTGGAGGAGCTTCAGTATTTTGATGGAAAGGAGGGAAGGCCAGCATACATTGCCTATAGAGGTAAGGTCTATGATCTCTCAGGAAGCAGGCTCTGGAAGGATGGCTCTCATGCAAGAAAACATCTTGCAGGTAATGACCTTACTGATGCCTTAAAAACTGCTCCCCATGGAGAGGAACATGTATTGAGAATGCCTGTGGTGGGGAGGATAGTTGAGACCAGAATAGCAATGCCTGCACCGGTAAGAATCTTTTATTTTTTTGCCTATATGAATCTGGTGCTTGTGTTTCTTATAACCTTTATTATTGCCCTCTGGAGGTGGGGGAATTAGAAAAGAATGAGTTTACAGTAATGATTTTATACTCTAAAACTATAGAGCATTTTCTCCAAAGGCGAGTTTTATCACTTTCCTTATCTGGAATATATCAAAAGGCTTTGGTATAAAGGTATAGGAATACTTCTCTATCTCGTTTTCGGTCTCGTTATCAAGGAGGCAGGCTGTTATCATAACTACCTTTGTTAAAGGCGATTTCTCTTTTATCTTTTTCATCAGATCAATACCGCTAAGATCAGGCAGGTTTACATCAATAAAACATAAATCATAGTGTCTCAAGCTTATCTCCTCTATGGCTTCGGCACCAAGAGAACACTCTTTTACCTCTATCTTTCCAGACCGTATAGCCCTTGCAAGGCTCTGTCTGATGAGAGGCTCATCGTCTACTATTAAAACCCTCCGCTTCATACTTTATGAAATAGCAAATATTATACCATTTATCCCATCAAAATTTTATTTAAAAATTAAGGCCTTATAAAAAGGATTGTTACAATCTTCATAACAATTGGGTTAAATTTTTGTATGAAAAAGCGTTATTTCACACTATTTTTAATCTTTCTAATTAGGTTTTGTGCCTGATTTGCTCTTGTTTTATAGGAGCAGTCACTTATGACACTGTGGTAAAATACTCTATGCAATCTAATGACAGTATAATTTTCATTAACTCTAAAATACTAATGTATGTTGTAACGATCCTTTTGGGTAGTCTTACCTCACTGTTACTTCTTTCTAACTGTGGAGGAAAACATGCTCAGAAAGAGGCTGATTTCTATTACAAACTGGGAGCTTCTTATATGAGGGAGGGCGAGCTCCAGAAAGCCTTTGTGGAGCTGCAGAAGGCAAAGGAGCTTGATCCAGGCAATAAAGAGGTTCTGAATCTTCTCGGTCTGCTTTATTTTCAGTTTGAGGATTATGAGAGTTCAATAAGACATTTTAAAAAGGCAATCTCTATTGATAAAAAATTCTCAGATGCAAGAAATAATCTTGGAACTGTGTACGCATCCAGAAAAAAATGGAATGAGGCAATATCAGAATTTAAGAAGGCATTAGAAAATCCTCTTTACCAGACTCCTGAAGTAGCTTTAACAAATCTTGGCTTTGTTTATTACCGGTTAAAAAGATACGATGAGGCAATAGATGCCTTTAATAAAGCACTCAGGAGAAATCCGAATTTTATGAGAGCCTATCTCGGTATGAGCCTCTGTTATAACAGAAAGGCAATGTATGGAGAGGCTGCCTACTATATGGATGAGGCCCTTAAGAGAGATCCTGTTTACAGGGGTGACAGGTTAAAGGCAATTAAAGATATGGAGGACAAACTTCTCCATGCAAAGAATGAGGAAGCAGAAGACCTGAGAGATTATCTTGAGATATTGAGGTATTAGATTGATTGCTGAGAAGATCATTGAACTTATAAATGAGGCCGTTTCAGCACTGAAATTTTCAAGACCTCTATATTCGGGATTCAGGGTTGGGGCGGCTGTGCTCGGGACTTCTGGAAGGATATACAGGGGCTCAAATTTTGAGAATCCCTCTTTAATGATGAGCCTCTGTGCAGAGAAACTTGCAATTCTTAAAGCCCTTTCAGAAGGAGAGGACCAGATAGTGGCTATTGCCATTGCCTCCGGGACGGGTGATTACTGTCTTCCCTGCGGTTCCTGCAGACAGTTTATCCTTGAGTTTTCTCCCGAGATAGATATATATATAAATGGGAGAGCTGGCATAAAAAAATATTCCATTTCAGAGCTTCTTCCCGAGGCGTTCAGGCCAGATTTGATATCAAAGGATATCTAACAAAATGCTTATTTCCAGGTCCTCAACTGGCATAGGGAGTCTTCCCCATCAGAATCCATCTGAGGCTGTTAAACTAGTGCTCAGGAGTTTTGATATTCCCTTCTGGCCTCAGCTGCCAAGAATATCTGTTTTTGAAGGAATGATAGCTCAATTTACAGAAGGTATGCCCCAGATCAGGATTGATGAAGATGGTACTGTCTGGGCTCACAGGGATTCTGAGGAAGAGCTTCAGAGATTTTATGAGAGTTATACAGATTCAACACTCCTTGCAATATCTGAAGATTATGCAAAGGGTCTACACGAATTTTTGAAGGAAACCAGAAAAGGTAAATACAGTGTCCTTAAAGCACAGATTACAGGTCCAATAACCTTCACACTGGGCATAAAACTAAGGGATGGTAATCCCCTTTATTTTGATGAGGAGTTAAGAGAAATAGCCCTTATGGTCTTAAAAGCAAAGGCACGGTGGCAGATAGAGATGTTGAAGTCACAGACAGAAAGGATTCTTCTCTTTGTAGATGAGCCCGTGCTTTCAGTAATTGGAGGAAGTGCCTATCTTTCAATAGCTCAGGAAGATGTGGAAAGACTGATTCAGGAACTTGTAAACTCCATATCAGAGGCAGGTGCAATTCCTGGCATTCATTGCTGCGGAAGTGCTGACTGGAATATGGTTATCCGTACGGGAGTTAAGGTTTTAAGCTTTGATGCCTACGAGCACTTTTCTTCCGTACTTGCAGGAGCGGAAGCGCTTAAGGAATTTTTAAAGGCAGGTGGTTATCTTGCCTGGGGGATTGTGCCAACAACAGAGGCTATAAATAAGGAAAGCCTGGACTCTATAAAAAGAAGATTTTTAGAAAACATCGAAGCACTTTCAAAATTTGTTCCAGAGGAGTTAATGAGAAAACAGATGCTCCTTACGCCTTCCTGTGGAATGGGCTCAAGAACACCTGAGGAGACCCACAGGGTAATTCAATTTCTTTTAAGGATAAAAGAGGAGTTCTAATGCAAGGTCTATTTATCACCTTTGAAGGCATAGAGGGCTGTGGAAAGACCACACAGGCAAAACTCCTTTACGAGCACTTATTGAAGGAAGGAAGAACTGTACTTCTTACAGAAGAACCGGGTGGTACAGAAATAGGTCTCAAGATAAGATCTCTTCTTCTTGACAGGACCCATGAAGACATTCATCCACTTACAGAACTCTTTCTTTATAATGCCTCAAGGGTCCAGCATGTAATGGAAAAAATTAGACCCTTACTTAAAAAAGGATATACCGTAATATGTGACAGATTCATGGACTCAACCTTTGCATACCAGGGTTATGGAAGGGGTATTAATATGGAAATCATAAAGAGTCTTGACCAGATATCAAGACAGGGATTGAAACCTGATATTACCTTTCTTCTTGATATTGAACCGGAAGTTGGCCTTAAAAGGCATGCCTCAAGGGAACTTGACAGACTTGAAAAAGAATCCATTGAATTTCATAAGGCAGTAAGGAAGGGATATCTTGATATTGCGAGGAGTGAACCTGATAGAATTACAGTTATTCCTGCTGAAAGGTCAATAGATGAAATCCACGAGATGATTCTTGAGAAGATCAGAGCCTTTATGAATAACAGAAGATAATGCTTTATGCTTCTGCCTATTATTTAATATAAATTCCATGCTGTATGGCTTTTAGAGATATCATAGGTCAGAAAACACCTGTAAGGATACTTAAGGGTCTGCTCAGATCAGGCAGACTGCCCCACGCCTTTCTTTTCACAGGCGAACCAGGTATAGGTAAACTATTTACTGCAAAGACCTTTCTTAAAACCCTTATCTGTAAAAAGAGGGATGAAGATTTTAATTGCTGTGATAGCTGTAGAAGCTGCCGTTCAATAGATACCTTCTCTTTCCCCGATCTCCGCCTTATAAAACCGGAAAATGGCCAGATTAAAATTGAGACCATCAGGGAACTAAATGAATTTTTAAATATGAGTCCCTATGATTCACCTTTCAAGATGGTGCTCATAGATGAAGCGGATAGAATTAATATAAGCGCTGCCAACGCCTTTCTCAAAACCCTCGAAGAGCCACCAAGAGATGCTATTATCATACTTATCACTGAAAAACCAGAGGCTTTAGCGGATACAATCCGTTCACGCTGTGTTCGGATACCCTTTTCACCATTGAGTATCAATGAGACCATTGAGGTTATGAAAACACAGAGATCCTTTCCCGAACTCCAATCTCTGGATTCTGACCTCAGATTTCTCTATGAGGGCAGGCCCGGTATACTTTTTGATGATCAATTTAAAGGATATATAAAACTTTTTAAAAGACTTTTAGAAGAACTGGAAGGAGTACCTTCAGAAGGTAAAAAACAGGAAAATCTCACAAGGGAAGACATGACACAGGCTATAGAGATTGTACTTCTTTATCTGAGAAACAGACTGGTAGAGCTTGTAACTAAAGGATCCAATCTAACTTTGAGAGCAGCAGACATTCAAGGTATAATAGAAAGATATAGAAAGGTACTTTCGATCAGGGAACTAATCCAGTTTAATCTCAATGTAAAGATAACATGGAATTATATAAAGAGAGTGCTCAATCAGTGAACTATTTGAGAAGAGGCTGAGTTTAAGGAACAGGAGGATAGGAAAAGAATGAAGATAGTTGGTGTGAGATTTAAACCTTGCTCGAAAATATACAATTTTGATGCAGAAGGTTTTGATATAAAAAAAGGTGATGACGTGGTGGTTGAGACTGAGATGGGTTTATCCATCGGAAAGGTTATCCTCGGACCTAGGGATATTGATCCAGAGTTATTATCTGAAAAAGAACAGCCGATAAAAAAGATCATCAGGGTTGCTCAGCCAGAAGACCTTGAGCAGAGGGATAAAAACAGGGAACTTGAAAAGGAAGCTCATGATTTCTGTCTGGAGAGGATAAGGCACAGGGCCCTTCCTATGAAACTCATTTGCACTGAGTCAACCCTTGATAGAAAGAGGATAATATTCTATTTTACTGCTGATGGAAGGATAGACTTCAGGGAGTTGGTGAAGGATCTCGCTGCTAAATTCAAGACAAGGATAGAAATGAGGCAGATAGGTGTACGGGATGGTGCAAAGGCGCTTGGAGGTATTGGTGTCTGCGGATTGAAAGAGGTATGCTGCAGGACGTTCCTCGTTACCTTTGCACCCATATCTATAAAGATGGCAAAGAGACAGGAACTTGCCCTGAATCCAGGTAAGCTATCAGGTCTTTGTGGAAGACTTATGTGCTGTCTGAGTTATGAATATGAAGAGGGCATGGAAGACTCTGAAGAGTTTATGGTAATAGAGGAGAAGGAATGAAAAAAACAGATACTTTCTATGTTACAACACCCATTTATTATGTAAATGACATACCCCATATAGGCCATGCCTATACCACAGTTGCAGCTGATGTTCTTGCAAGATTCTGGAGGCTCATGGGCAAGAGAGTATTTTTCCTTACAGGTACTGATGAACACGGACAGAAGGTTGACCAGGCTGCAAGGGCAAAGGGTCGTTCGCCGAAGGAGCATGCTGATGAGATGGTTGTGAATTTTAAGACACTGTGGAAAGAGCTGAATATATCAAATGATGCATTTATAAGAACAACTGATAAGGAGCACATAAAAATTGTTCAGGAACTGCTTGATCGATTATGGAAAAAGGGAGAGATTGTTAAGAGGACATATACTGGAGCCTACTGTGTACCAGATGAAAGGTTCTGGACAGAGAAAGAGCTTATTGACGGAAAATGTCCTGATTGTGGAAGACCTGTGGAGTATATATCTGAGGATAATTATTTTTTTTTAATGAGCAGATATCATGAAAAACTGTTGAGATATATAGAAGACAATCCCTATTATATCCTTCCTGAGACCAGAAAAAATGAGGTGCTCGGTTTTTTGAAAAACCAACCACTAGGAGACCTCTGCATATCAAGGCCGAAATCCCGTCTGAGCTGGGGAATAGAACTTCCCTTTGATACCGATTATGTAACCTATGTATGGTTTGATGCTCTTGTAAATTATTATTCTGCAACAAGATACCTTGCCCCGCAGGGCATAGATTGGTGGCCTGCAGACCATCATCTGATTGGCAAGGATATATTGATGACCCATGCAGTTTACTGGTCAACCATGCTGATGGCACTTGAGCTCCCACTTCCTGGAAATATCTTTGCCCATGGCTGGTGGACAGTTGAGGGAAGGAAGATGTCAAAATCTCTTGGAAATGTTATTGATCCCTCTTTAGTTATAAAAGAATTTGGTGTTGACCAGTTTAGATATTTCATTCTGAGGGAAGTCCCCTTCGGGCTTGATGGAGATTTTTCAAGGGATGCAATGATACAGAGGATAAATACCGATCTGGCAAATGACCTCGGTAACCTTCTTCAGAGAACCCTTTCCATGATACTGAAGTATTTTAAAGGAGTAATCCCTGAGCCAGTGGAGACAGAGAGGGAGTTAAAGGATATTGCAGAAGAGACCCTGGGAAAAATAGAATTTAATCTGAGATATTTATCCTTTCAAAAAGCCCTTGAAGAGATATGGCAGATAGTCTCTGCTGTGAATAAATATATTGATTCATCCCAACCCTGGGCACTTGCAAAAGACCCATCTAAAAAGAAAAGACTCCAGACCGTTCTCTATAGTTCTGCAGAAGCTTTGAGGTTTTTAGGCTATTATCTTCTTGCCTTTATACCTGAGGCATCTACTAAGCTACTTGCTCAACTCGGAATTACTCCTTCTCCTAACCTCAAGGAAGAGGCAAAGTGGGGAAGGCTAAAACCTGGAACTGCTATTAAAAAGATTGAACCTCTTTTCCCCAGGATTCAGATTAACCCGTAGTCCTTCATAACCTTTTTCAGCTTCTCTTTATTTGTCTCTGACATTTCGCATAGCGGAAGTCTGAATTCTTCTGAAATCTTACCCATAATTGCAAGAGCAGTCTTTACCGGTATCGGATTTGTTTCAAGGAACATTGCCTGATTGAGAGGTTCAAGTTTGTAATGAAGTCTTCTTGCTTCATTTATGTCTCCCCTGAGCCATGCATTACAGAGTTCAGCCATATCCTTAGGTGCCACGTTTGCAGTAACTGATATTGCACCCTTACCTCCAAGACACAGCAAAGGCAAGGTGGTAAAATCATCACCTGAGATAACGGTTATCCTTTCACCGCAGAGCCTTATGAGCTCGCTTACCTGTTTCATATCACCTGTGGCTTCCTTGATTCCGATAATATTTTTTATCTCAGCAAGTCTCTGTACAGTCTGGGGAAGGAGATTCACTCCTGTTCTTCCGGGCACATTATAGAGAACTATTGGAAGACCTGTAGATTCAGCAACCTTTTTATAATGCCTGTAGAGACCTTCCTGTGTGGGTTTGTTGTAATAAGGTGTTACAAGAAGGGCAGCATCGGCACCGTATTCTTCTGCCTTCTTTGTGATCATGATGGTCTCATCTGTTGAATTCGCACCTGTTCCTGCAATAACAGGTATCCTCTTTTTTACCACCTCAACTGTAAATTTTATTACCCTGTAGTGTTCCTCATAATCAAGTGTTGCTGACTCTCCTGTAGTACCGCAAGGAACAATACCGTGAGTTCCTTCCTTTATGTGCCATTCAATAAGATCACCTAAAGATTTTTCGTCCACCCTACCATTTTTAAAAGGCGTAACTATTGCTACTATTGAGCCTTTGATTTCCATGTTAAACCTCCTGTAGTAAATTCTAGGGTCAGGCTTGAATTCAAAAGGTTTTCTGAACTAAGAGCTCATCAACTGACCCGCTCAATAGTTTAAGAGATTATTAGAAAGACTGTCAACTTTAAGTTTTCCGATTTTTTTGCCGATTTATAAAGAAATACTTAAAATTGACAAACCTTTAAAGAAGGTGTAAGCTTTATGTTAGAAAAATTTTGGTCCTGGAGGTGGTATGAGGCGGTTGGTATATTTAATTATATTTTTGTTTTTTATTCTTGGTCCATCTTTTTTTTATGGAGAGGAGACCTTGAAGATCGGTGTCTCTGCAATGATGGCACCGAAGGCAACTGTCAGATACTACAGCGGTATAATTGAGTACATTGGCAAAAAGACTGGAAAACCTGTGGAGATGATACAGCGCGAAACCTATGATGAGATGGATGATCTCCTAAGAAAAGGAAAGGTTAAGATTGCTTTTATATGTGTTGGTCCTTATATAAAGAATAAAGAAGAATTCGGAGTGGAGCTCCTTGTGGCACCTCAGTCCCATGGAAAAGCCTTTTATCAAGCCTATATAATAGTCCATAAGGACAGCCCCGTAAATTCTCTGAGTGACCTGAGAGGTAAGAGTTTTGCTTTTACCGATCCAAAATCAAATACAGGTCAGCTTGTACCTACGTTCATGATCGCAAAAAAATTTAATACAACTCCTGAAAAATTTTTTTCCCGTATAATCTACACAAATTCTCACGATAGATCTATAGAAGCTGTGGCAAAGAAGTTAGTTGATGGAGCATCTGTTAATAGTCTTATCTATGATTATGCTTCAAAGAAGAATCCTGTATATACTAGCCTTACAAAGATAATTGAGAAGTCACCACCCTATGGCCTTCCACCTCTTGTTGTTACAAAGGACTTTGATCCTGAACTAAGGGAAAAAATTAAGAACATATTACTAAATATGCATAATGATCCTGAAGGCAGGAAGGTGCTTGACGCAATAATGATTGATAGATTTATCATTCCCAAGGATAGTGATTATGATCCTGTAAGGGAAATGGAGAACTGGCTAAGGAAGCAGAAAAATAAAAATGATTAATTACAGACCACAGGGCTTCTTTTATTTTTCAGAAATCCATTGCTTTATACTTGACAAAAGATCTAATTTAATTTATGTTTAAGTAAATATGAAACAGGAGGTTAACATGAAAAAAATTCTAATTTTGTTTGTTATCGGAATGGTTACTTTTCTGTCATTTCCAGCCGGTCTGAAGGCTACAGAAATTAAATGGGTGGGATGCGATATATCTCTACATTCTTTTATGAATGCTGTAGCAAAGGAATATGAGAAAAAGACAGGTATAAAGGTTCTGTTAACCGAAGCCGGTGCAGTCAGAGGAATCAGAGATGTGGCTGCTGGTAAGGCAGATATGGGAGGTACCTGCAGACACAAATTATTAACAGAGGAAGAAAAGGGAGTAAAGCTTCAACCTGTTGCCTGGGATGCCATCGTGGTTATAACACATAAATCAAATCCTGTTAAGTCTCTTACACTTCAAGAGGTCAAGGATATTTTTTCAGGGAAAATAACTAACTGGAAAGAAGTCGGTGGTCCTGACCAGAAGATCAGGGTTTTAGATGTAGAAAAGGGAAAAATCTCAGGTGTGGGCAGGATGGCGAGGACTCTGGTATTTAAAAATCCTGAACAGGAATTTACTCCGGATGCTCAGTTATTTCCAACCTCTGGTCCCATGGAAAGGGCTGTAGAAAAAGAACCATGGACAATAGCCTTTACAGGTGTCAGCAGTGCTAAAAAGAGAGATGTTAAGATTATCGCAATTGAAAAAATTGAGCCTACTTATGAAAATATTGTAAGCGGTAAATATGCTCTGTACAGACCCCTCTATCTCGTATACAGACCCGATTCTCCAAAGGAAGTTTTAGATTTTGTTTCATTTGTTCTAAGTGATGAAGGACAGAATATAATCAAAAGAGAAGGAACAGTTCCGCTTAAGGAAGGAATGGGTTTATGGAAACTTTATAATGAACGCATGAAGGAAGCGAATATTGCGCCGGGAACATTTTAAAAGATATGAAACATGGCACTTAGCAGGCTTACTTATAAATTTCTTGCCGGAATAGTTATAACTCAGGTTCTAGTTTTTGTGGCAATTATTGTAAGCCTCACAGCTCGGCAGAAAAGTATATTGCTGGAACAGATAAAACAGAAAGGACAGAACCTGGTTCAGTTCATAGCAAATATCTCAACAGAGCCGGTGCTTGTTTATGACATTACTCGCCTGGAGGATTATGTTAATGATATTACCAGAAATGACCCCGGGATTATAATTGCTGAAATTTATGACAGGACGAATAAAGTTATAGCCGCTGCTGAAAGGAAGAAGAGAAAAGATGAAAATATAATTGAATTTGAAGCCTCTATTCTTTTCAATAATGACAAAATAGGAAAGGTTAAGTTAGGAATGTCTACATTGCCTGTTGACTATGTTTTAAAGAGAGCTCAGATAACCATATTAGCTGTATCTGTTGCAGGTATAGGTCTCCTGACGCTCCTTATATATTTTCTTTCAAATGGGTTAATTATAAAGCCTATCCTCTCAATGAAGGAGATTTCAGAAAAACTCGCCTCAGGAGACCTTTCAGCCAGGATAGACATTAAGAGCAATGATGAGATAGGAAGCCTTGCTGGAGCAATAAACCAGGTGGCAGTCAGTCTTAGGGAGATAATCAGCGGAGCGAAGGCACTTGCAGATAAGGGCTCAAAGATTTCAGAGGAGGTAGGGCTTTCAGCAATGAAGGTACTTAGCGGAGCCCAGAAGCAACAGACAAATCTGGATGAGGTTGCCCTGTCAATAGAAGGAATAGACAACTCAGCATCAGAGGTAGCCATGGGAGCAGACAGCCTTGCAGCTTCCTCAGAACAGGCATCCTCAGCAATAGCAGAAATGGCAAGTGCAATCCAGAGGATAGCAGAGAGTGCCCAGCAGTTCAGCTTAGAGGCATCATCTGCAGCCTCTTCAGTGGAGGAGCTTGTGGCATCCATAAAAGAGATATCGGAGAGTCTTGAGACAGTAAGTGCCTCGACAGAGGAGACAGCCTCAACAGTAACGGAGATAAACACGACATTAAAAGAGGTAGAGCAGTCAGCAACAGAATCAGCGAGGCTTGCAGAAAAGGTTACAATGGAGGCTGAGACAAAGGGAATCAGGGCAGCAGAAGAGGCGATAAAGGGTATAGATGGTATAAGGGAATCAGTGGTAGCATTATCAGAGGTGATAGGAAGGCTTGGAAGGCGTTCAGAGGAGATAGGGAAGATAATAAATGTAATAGATGAGGTTGCAGGACAGACGAGCCTTCTTGCCCTTAATGCAGCCATACTTGCAGCCCAGGCAGGGGAGCATGGAAAGGGGTTCTCTGTGGTAGCAGACCAGATAAAGGCACTTGCAGAAAGGACAGGTCAATCAACAAAGGAGATAGCAGGCCTAATAAAGGCAGTACAGGAGGAGACAAAGGCATCGGTGGAGATGGTAGAGAGGGGGCTCAGGAAGGTAGAAGAAGGTGTGAGGCTTGTAGGAGCAATGAATGAGGCTTTAAGAACAATAAGTGAGAGCTCAAGGCAATCAACAGAGAAGGCAAAAGTTATACAGAGGGCAATGGCAGAGCAGGCAGGTGCAATAAAACAGATAACAGAAACAATAAGGAACATAAATGAACAGATAGAACACATCTCAAGGGCAACAAAGGAACAGACAAGGGGAAGCAGGCTCATAATAGAGACAGTGGAAAAGATAAGAGAACTGAGCCAGCATGTAAAAAAGGCAACAGAAGAGCAGAGCAAGGGAAGCAACCAGATAAGAGAGGCGGTTGGGAATGTAACCCATCAGGCAGAAGAGATAGCAAAGGCTACAGCAATGCAGAGGGACAAGACACGCCAGATGGTACATGCAGCAGAGGAGATAAAGAAAGTCTCTCTTGAGACAGTAAGACTTGCAGAGGAGATGAACAGAACAGTAAGGAGCCTTGATGAGCTCACAAAATCCCTTGTCAGAGAAATGGAAAGGTTCAGGATAGGATAAGAGAATTTATAGAAAAATTCTTGACTTATAAATGAGAATACAGTATTTTATAATTAACCAATGTTCAGAAATTGGTTAATTATAAATTTATTTATTTTTACAATTCTTTCTGCCTGCGGGGGAGGTGAGGAGTATAAGGAGAGAGGTTTTCCCTCACAGGCATCCTCTTCAGAATGTCTCAAATGTCATGGAACGGATATTGAAGATACCCATTATGATAATCCGGCTTCTGCACCAATTGAAGGATATGTCCTCGACTTTGAAAATCTTGATAGGAATGCGGACAATAATTTCTGGTCTCCAGAAGGAATGGGCTATGTATTAAAAACAGGCACGAATGCCTGCTATGCATCCTGCCATGATTATCATAACACTGATATGAAAATAGAAAGACAGTTTTTTAGGTCAGACCATTCAGATATAACAAAAAAGGCCTTTACATTAGACTTTAGTTCTCCCTCACAGGGTTTCTGTCTTCGTTGCCATTCAGGTATAGGTTATGCAAGTTATGTGGATACAAGTAATTCAATATATCCAGACTGGAATGCACCATCCACTGACATAGCAGCTCATCATCTTACATGCAATTCCTGCCACGATGCTCAGGGTTATCCGTCAAAGGATAATAAAAGGCTGAGAAAGTCAGGTGATGTAAGACTTGTTAGCGGTTCAGGAAATACTATTGTTTATGATGCGGTAATAAAAGGTGCAGGACCCTCAGCCACATGTATTACATGCCATCAGGCAAGAGAAAGCGGATGGAGTCTTTATAAAGCTATTACGTATAAAGGAGCGGATCCCTATGATGATAATGATCATACAATCAATGAACAGGTATTTTTGAGCCCTCATCATTATTTAGCAGGAGCTATGCTTTTCAGCCTAAAGGGGTTTGAATTTAAAGGCTTCATGCTGGGTAAAAACTTTTCAGGTAAGTACTCATCAGGTATATTCCAGCATCAGGTGCTTTCCTGTACTGGCTGCCATATGGCAGACTCAGGTTCTGAGGATCTTGGTGGTCATACCTTTAACCTTGAACATAGAAATAAAAAACATTTAGATCTTTGCAAACAGTGCCATCCAGGGATTTCCGATTTTAATGTCTATGGAAGAAAGGAAATTCTTGAACAATTAAAAAATAAAATTATTACGGAACTATCAGGCCGTGGTATTTATTATAACCCCAAAAAAGAACCTTATTTTTTCACTACAAATGATCCAGATTTACAGGGTTCTGACATAAATTATTGGGTTACAGATTGGAAGGAAAGTGAGCTTATAGCTGCCTTTAATCTCCATTTTGTCAACAGGGAACCTGGTGCCCATGTTCACAACTTCCCGTACGCAGCTCAAATTCTCTATGACTCATGTATTGCCCTTGGAATAACACCACCTATTCCGAGACCATCAAGAAATGATAGAGATGCAATGGTATACAATTAATTAAGATAGAATAGAGCATAAGTTTTACTATATATTCGGTAAAAGAGGAGTTGTCACGGGTCTAAGCTATGAATATACATAAAAGGCTGTACAGCGATCTGTACGGTAAGACTGTTTATTATTGTGAACAGTTAAACTTAAAAAATTTTGAGGAATAATATGCGATCAACCTATAAAAGATTGTTGCTGACCATTTTATTATTTTCCTTAATCTTTACCGGGTGTGAGGCCCTTAAGGCATCAAGGCCTATTATTCCTTTAAAAGAGTATGAGAAATTAATAGCAGGTCGTATAGATGCCCAGTATGTTGGAACAGAAAGATGTCTTTCGGCCTGCCATAGCCATGACAAGATAAGAAGGGATTTTGAGGCAAGTACAATGGGTGCTCAGCTCTCAAGGAAATCAGGCATGCCAATAGTTGACTGCGAATCCTGTCACGGACCTGGTAGCCTGGCAATTGAGGGCATTACACCAGAAAAGGTTGAGGAGGATAAAAAGAAAGGTATAGATACAAAATGCAAATATGAGACATTGATAGATTTTAAAAAACTTCCACCGCCTGCACTCTCCCTTATATGCCTGAAGTGCCATACTGCCAATGCCACCTTTAATCTCCATAAATGGAATGCCTCTCAGCATGCCATAAATGATGTCTCCTGCTCTGATTGTCACAGAATACATGCCGGTCCGGACCTTATTGTGAGTCCAAAGGAGACAGCCCAGATGTGTTATAAATGTCACATCAATATCAGAGCTGAGTTTTCTCTTCCCAGTCATCATCCGGTTCATGAGATGAAGATATTCTGTACTGACTGTCATAACTCTCATGGAGATGTGCCTTACAAGCTTCTCAGGAGGGACACCAGGGAATTATGCACGCAGTGCCATGCAGACAAAGAGGGTCCTTTTGTCTATGAACATGCGGACCTCATGGATAACTGCCTTAATTGCCACGTTCCTCATGGCTCTGTCAATAATAATCTTCTCCAGGCAAAAGAACCCTTTCTCTGCCTTCAGTGTCACGAAGGTCACAGAGTTTTGTCAGGTTCGGACCTTGAAAGGAAGGTTACCTTCTATGGAAGATGCACTGATTGCCATGTGAGGATTCACGGAACGGATATACCGTCTCAGAGTGGAAAGGGGAGATTTGTGCAGTGATAGGGAAAATTAAAAGAATATCCTTGCTCTGTCTATTTTTACTCTCCTCTTCTGTTTACGGGGAGGTAGCTGAAGAAAACAGTTATGAAGAACCCTTATATGTATATGAATTTCCTGTCATAAGTCCTGAAATCAATATAAAAGCTGGTTATTCTTTTCTTGAACGAAAGGGTTCAAAAAGGGCAGGAGAATTTTATTATCCTCATTCATCCGTTAGCGGAGGATTTTTCTTAAAGGCATTCCCTTTTCCTCACAGGGTCCACCTTGAATTTGAAGCCCTAAATAAAAAAGATTATTTTGGAGATATCCGATATGCCTATAAAGATATTGCCCTTTTGAGAGTATTGACAAGAGGAATCTATCATAATCTTGATAACAAAACCCTCATTGATGCAGGACCATCACCTCAGTATACTGTAGAGCAGAGAGATAAAGGTAAGGAATATGAAATCTCAAATAATATATCGAATTTATATCTCAGGCTTAAGACACCGGACTATCCCTTCCATATTTTTGCAGATGCCCATGTTGTAAGAAGTGAAGGCTCAATGCAGCAGAGGTTCCTTTCCAGTTATCTACCATTGAACAGGGTGTCCATGCACAGGGATCTGGACTGGTATAGCCAGGCCATTAATATTGGCACCAATAGCCATCTCGGTCCTGTAGAGATTGAACTATCGAGGTCTGAAAGAAGAGTTGATGTCAAGGGTGACAGGTTTTTTGAAAATTCATACGGTGGAAATATTTATCCACACAATCTCATACCGGAGCTGAAGGGCTCAACGACTACATTCAAGATTCATACTTCCTATACAGGTCAGATCGTAGCATCAGCAACGCTTTCCAGAACAGAAAAAGAGAATGAAGTAAGCAGTGCAAAATCAGATTATTTTGTAGCAGCAGGAGACTTTACTTACATGCCTGATCCTGTCTTTACAGTTTTTCTTAGATACAGACACAGGAAAGCGGAGAGCGATAATCCAGATTATATACCTGTTAATTATCTGGGTTACAGCGCCTACTCCTCAACAATTTCTGTAAAGCCATCAATAGATTCTGTATCTGACACGATAACAGGTACAATAAGATACAGGATGATCAAAGGACTGACATTGTATGCTGAATATGCAGGGGAAAAGATTGAAAGAAGTAATGCTGATAAGTGGAAAATTTCTTCTGAAACAGTTAAGAATACCTTATCATTTACCACACATGTCAGACCGGTTAACAACATTGAGCTAAAAGCAAAATACATTCGCCAGAATATAGATTCACCAGCCTATAATAATGAACCTGATACCTCTGATGAGATAAGGCTCTCCGTTAACTGGAGCCCAACAAAAAGGATAAACGGGCTTTTAATGTATGCTCTCACCTCGCAGAAGAGAGAAGAGATTAATTTTACAGATAACAGTATCAACATAAGGATAGGTGATAGAAAAGTCAGGAGAGAAAAGATTTTCGGAAGTCTTACATTCCTTCTGATAAATGATCTCACAGTTACACCAAATTTTGCCTTTCTTCGTAACAGAACAAGACAGACTATCATCTATGACAGTATTAGTTCCCCTCCTGATTATTATGTTGACTCAGATGTTCTTTACAGGGATGGTGCGCTCATCTATGGCCTGAATTTCAATTATATTCCGAAG
>JAOACK010000038.1 GCA_026417875.1 Thermodesulfovibrionales bacterium
CATTAACCTTGATCCAGCCTCTTTCTGAATGAATAGTTTGGGGCAGAAAATCCAGTAAGGGTATATCACCGATTGCCACTATTACATAGTCTGCATCAAGGTAACTACCATCGCTAAAGTAGATCTTCTTTTCAACCGGGTCATACCTTTCTGTAATCTTCGGCCATATTATCTTTGTACCCTTTGCCTTGGCAATCTCCATTTCTTTACCAAAGGCAGCTGGTTTCTGGATATCAATGGCTGTTACCTCTGATGCACCGTATATATAGGCCTCTGATGCCACATCCATACCTACATTACCAGCACCTATAACAACTACCTTTTTATCTTTAAGATCTGGTTTTTTACCTTCATTAATCTGCCTAAGAAATTCATAGGCAGATATGGTTGCCTCTGAGCCAGGGAATTTAAGAACTCTTGGCTGGTGAGCTCCAACTGCTATTACTACTATGTCATTTTCTCTGTAAAGTTCTTCAAATTTTTCTCTTGTAACCCTTGCATTAAGATATACTTTTATTCCAATGCTTCTGAATCTCTCTATCTCCTTTTCAAGTATCTCATGGGGAAGCCTTTCTCTCGGTATGCAAAGCTCTATCTTTCCTCCGAGTCTGCCCGTTGCCTCATAAAGACTTACCTCATGTCCCTTAAGGCCAAGCTGCCAAGCAACACTCATACCTGCAGGACCACCACCAATTACAGCAATCTTTTTGCCAGTTGAAGGAGCCTTTTGGGGAGCAGGCAGCTCAAGGCTCAGTTTACCAAGTTTATCTATCCTGAGGGGTCTATCATGCCTCTGCCTTGTGCATGCCTCCATGCAGAGATTGGGGCATATCTCTCCGCACACTGTTGCAGGCAGGGGTGAATACTGAAGAACAAGCTCCAGTGCTTCGTTCAGTCTGCCCATCCTTATTAACCTTGTCCTTTTATGAGTTGGTATCTGGGTAGGGCAGGCATATGCACAGGGTGGTGCATATTTCTCATTTGCCCATACAGGTCTGAATCTTCTATCCTTGCCAGTTGTTATGTAGGGAATAACAGACCATCTATCGTGCTCAATGTATTCAGCAAATATTCCATTTTCACCAACCTCTTTTTCCCAGTGATTTTTTCTGAAGTCTGTCATAGAGATCTTGAACCATTTTCTTGTCCTTTTTTCCTGAGGGGTATAGGCAACAAGCTTTTTCCATTCCTCTGGTGAGGCTGTCAGCTCTTCATAATAGGAAAGTCTATCGATTGCCTCCAGAAAGGGTTTCATATTCTCTTTAAGCCAGTTCCAGTCCTGCTCAGTGAGGTCAAGGAGTTTTACATCCCTTTCACTGTAACCCTGTATCGGTCCTCTGAAATAGATTATTCCTCCGACCATTCCCACACAGGGTCTGTAACCAAGTACATTGTCAGGATTCCTTGGATTTACACCGCATACAACCGATATTCCACCTGCCTTGAACTCTGCAAAACTGTCACCCACATCCCTGAAATACCAGGACTGGGGTGGATCAAATCGCGGATTGTGCTTTGTGAGGGTATCACATCTTGCACCACCACTTCCCTGTACATAGAGAATTCCCTGAGCTGCTGCATTGAAAGCACCATTTGTAGCATCTCCAAGCACCGTTATCTTTGCTCCGCAATTAAGCCATCCCACATCATCTGATGCTGAGCCTTTAATAATTATCTCTGTTCCGAACATTCCCATTGAACCTGCCCTCTGACCAACAGGTCCTTCAATAATAACTCTTATTGTCTCACCCCTTGGCCAGAGCCTTCCACCTATTCCGTGCTGACCATCAGCCTTTACATAGAGTGTTCTTGCTCCCTCTCTGACAGCTTCCTGTATGTGCTCTTCAAGTATCCTTGAAGGTACGCGCCTTCCATCTACATTTCCATTAATGACCGCAGTCCTGCTATCTATCCATTCAATTATCCTTGATGGTTCTATCTTAAATTCTACTTCCCTAACATACATAGCTTATCTGTAACCTCTCAGCCATATCTTTATCATCTATGCTTATACCGTCGGACATTCCGATCGGTAACTCTGTGCTTCTTCCCATGGGTGCAAAGATCTTTTTAAGCTCCACCTCTGCTGCTTTGAAGACCTCAACAACCCTTTCAGCAACTTTTTCTGAATCAAGTCTTCTGTATAGCTTCGGATCCTGAGTGGTTATGCCACGAGGGCATTTTCCAGTGTTACAGAGATTACATCTGTTATACTCATCACCAAAACAGTCTGCTGCTGCCTGCATAATATATTTACCTATTGCCACTGCAGAGGCCCCTAACATTATCAGTGCTGCTGTATTTGCTGCAAGATGTCCCTTCTTTCCTATACCTCCAGCAGCAATGAGCGGAAGTTCATTCTGTTTTCCCTGCCTTACAAGGTCGAGATAGCACTCTCTTATATTAGATGCTATTGGATGGCCCATCTTATCCATTGATACATTGTAGGCAGCACCTGTACCTCCATCCTCCCCATCTATAGAGAGTGCTGCTGCATAGGGATTCCTTGCAAGATTGTTTAGAACAGCACGGGCAGTTCTTGTTCCTGATATCTTTGGAAATACAGGAACCCTGAATCCAAAAGCCATTGACATTGACTGGATCATCTTTGCAACTGCCTCTTCAATGGAGTACTTTGTCTGGTGAGTAGGCGGGGATGCAAGATCAACAGCCTCTGGAACACCTCGTATTTTTGCAATAAGTCTGATGACCTTCTGAGCCATGAGTAATCCACCATCGCCTGGCTTTGCTCCCTGACCGTATTTGATTTCTATTCCCGCAGGATCTTCTACCATATAGGGCATAGCATGGATTATCTCATCCCAACCAAAATAACCTGATGCTATCTGCAGAATAAAGTATTTTAGATATCTTGATTTAAGAAGTCTTGGCGGTACACCTCCCTCACCCGTGCACATCACTACTGGAATACCCTCAACCTCATTAAGATAGGCAACTCCCATTGCTAGCCCTTCCCACATTGGTGGTGAGAGTGCTCCTACTGACATTGAACCAATCATAATGGGAAAGATCTCCCTGACTGGAGGGATGAACTTTCCGGAGGTATAATCAATAACAAGTTTTCCATTTTCTGCCTTAAGTGGAAGCTCCTCAGGAGGAAGTATTCTTCCTATGTATGTCCTGACCCTGAACTCATGCCTTCCTGCATCAAGTGCAGGGTCTGTAAGCATTGAGATACGGGTAAATTTAATCCTGTCAAGGGTTGACGGCGCGGGGTCATTTCTCCTTCCACCCCTCCTGTATGGTTCTCCGCCTTTGTTCTTGTAATGATAGAACTTGTGCTGTGGATTAAATTCAGGCTCTATTGCCTCATTAGGACATACTAGTGTACAGGTACCACAGCCAGTGCAGTAGCGTTCCATATCATTTACCTGTTCAACTATGTGAACTACCCTTGTCTTGACCCTGGGAGAGGGCATGCCAACCTCTGATTCCACGATCCTCTGGAGTTTCACTGTAGGCACTATTGCCTTAACAGGGCAGACAGCAGTACACTGACCACAGCGCTTGCACCTGTCATCCCGCCATCTAATAATATAGGGTAAATCTTTCAAAGGAAGTTTATGATTAAAATCTTCTCTTATTCTGATCACACCTGACATAAAATCTCTGCCTCCTCACTGACATATTCACCTTTTAATTGATTCCAGACCATTACCTTCTTAGCACCTGGTGGAATTATTACCATCTCGTACTTCATTGGGAATATGTCCTTTGACCTGTCCCTTTCAGGTATCGCCCTATCAAGACCACACTCCTCAGACATTAGACCGTATTTGCCTGGAACACCTCCAACAACACCTGGCCTTAATTTTTTAGAATCCTGAACCATAAAGCAGGTACCATCGGGAGTAAAGGCTATAACACAATTGGGACCATCAATGCAGAGCGGTCTCAGAGAATATCTGATTAAATTCAGTGCCTCTCTGTCATGCCTTTTCTCTATCTCTGAAGGTTTAAGAGGAGTTATAACATCCTTATAGTAAGTTAGGGGGAAACCAAGCTGTCTGTGAACATAATGGAGTATGTGGGTGAATACCTCGCTGTCACTGTTATAGCCTATGTAGCCAGGAAAACCCCTTGACATAAGAAATTCCCTTATGGGTACAAAGGCTGTATTTTCACCATTTGTCATGGAGCCATAGCCCTGAATGAAAAAGGGATGACAGGCATAAAGATTTATTGAATAATTTGTATTCTGCCTTCCCTGTGCAAATATTATTTTTGCCTTGAGGTCGCTATTTTCAAGACCGAAGAATTCTGCCAGTTCAAGCGGATCTCCTACTTCTTTTAAGGTCAGGACATCAGGATAAAAGGAGAAGACTACAATTGATTCATCAGCCTCACCCATAGCCCTCAGTGCAAGTCTGGTTTTCATAAGAAGATCTTCTTTTTCTTTAAAGGATTTTTCTTTATAAGACTCAGGATAATCATAAACCCTGGCAAAATAATAATCCCTTGGAACTATTCCTCTCACAGGTTTTATCCTCGGTGTCCAGACATATTTGAGTTTAAAACCTAATCTATCCATGTATTCATCAAGGACCTTGATACCCTTTATAGAACATATACCTGATAATATAGGGTAGTCCTTTAGTTCTTCAAACTCCCCTCCCAGGTCCTTTAGCATGAGCCCCATTCCGGAGCCATCATGTCCCTCCTTCATGGTCTCAAGGCTCAGGACATTCTCCATGGGAGAGAAATATTCATCTGAAGTTATGGCTGCTAGCCTGCACATTCTCCTACCTCTAGAGAAAAAAATAGGCAAACGGCAAACGTTTGCCTATTTATATTAAAACAATTTTTACCTAAAAAACAACTACCCCTACAGGGCCTCCTCACCTCTCTGGCCAGTTCTTATTCTTACCGCATCCCTGAGATCGTAGATAAAGACCTTACCGTCTCCTACCTCACCTGTCCTGGCCTTTTCAAGTATTATATTCAGAGCCTTATCCACAAGTTCGTCGTTCAGGACGATCTCTATCTTAAGCTTCGGAAGAAACCTGATCTCATACTCCCTTCCCCTGTATACCTCAACGAATCCTTTCTGTCTTCCAAAGCCTCTGACCTCGGTAACAGTCATACCATGAGTTATTCCTGCTTCTGTCAGCCCCTGAACTACATCATCAAGTTTAAAGGGTTTTATAATTGCTTCAATTTTTTTCATGTCATCCTCCTTTATATGTGTAGATTATAGGCCTTTTCACCGTGTTCGCTTTCGTCAAGGCCTATTAGTTCATCGTCCTTCTGTACCCTTATACCGATTAGGAGCTTAATTAACAGGAATATTATAGAGCTTACAACCGCCACGTATATCATTGTTACAGCCACAGCAATAGCCTGTACAAAAAGCTGATCCGGATTTCCATATAATAGACCTTTACCAGCAGAATTTATTGATGGATCAGCAAATATACCTGTCAGAAGTGCACCAACTGTACCCGCAACTCCATGAATGCCAAAGGCATCAAGAGTATCATCATAACCTAGAAGTGGTTTGACCTTTGCGACTGCCAAGAAGGCCAGAACACCTGAAAGCAAACCAATAATTGTAGCACCGGTTATATTTACAAAACCTGCTGCTGGTGTTATTGCAACAAGGCCTGCTACTGCACCTGAAGCAAGACCAAGTACTGTAGGTCTTTTTGAATAAAGCCATTCAGCAGCCATCCATGAAAGACTTGCCATTGCTGTTGCAGTATTAGTGTTAATAAAAGCTGCTCCTGCAAGGCCGTTGGCAGCAAGGGCAGAGCCAGCATTGAATCCGAACCATCCGAACCAGAGGAGTCCTGCACCTGTGACAACCATTGTTAAATTATGGGGAATGAGCGTTACATCCTTCCTTTTTCCGAGAATAAGTGCACCTACCAGGGCAGCAATACCAGCATTAATATGCACTACTGTTCCACCAGCAAAATCCAGCGCTCCCATCTTTGCAAGAAAACCGCCACCCCATACCCAGTGAGCAACAGGAACATATGACAGGGTAAACCAGAGTATGCAGAACAGTATCCAAGCTGAAAATTTAAGCCTTTCTATCAACGCACCACTTACAAGGGCAACTGTTATTGCAGCAAAGGTCAGCTGAAACATGACAAATACATATTCAGGTATGGTGCCGGAAAGGCTGTCCACTGTAATGCCATTAAGCATTAATTTGACAGGCTTTCCAATGATGCCTAGGATATCCTCTCCAAAGGCAAGGGTGTAGCCGTAAATTACCCAGAGCACACTTGCTATGCAGAACGCAGCAAAGGACATTGCCATTGTATTGAGACTATCCTTTCTTTTGGCAAGACCGCCATAAAAAAGGGCAAGCCCTGGAAGTGTCATCAGCATTACGAAGGCTGAGGCTACTATGAGCCATGAGGTATCACCAGTATCCATCTTTGGTGTATCAGGAGCCTGAGTGATCGCAGTCTGTTCAGGGGTTGTTATTTCTTCTGCAAGGACCGGTGCTGCAAGGGTTAACAGTCCCATCAGAAGAAGGATGCTTACAAGTCTTTTCATTTTTTAAACCTCCAGTATTTGATATTCAGACCTGCTTAAGCAGGTTTTTAAAACTCTTTATTAGTATTGCACATAACTTAAATTAAAAACTTAGTGTTACATTTACACCTGTGACAAAGGTTTCATCAAGGTGACCGTTGGGATTATAGGAATTTCCATCAACAATCCTCTTTGCCTTGCTTGAAAGGGGAAAGAAGTACTGAACAACTGGCTGTACAGTAAGGGAGTCTGCCACAGGTATTGTTAGACCAGCCTTTACCATACCATCGTGAAAGGCTCTGTATTTTTCACCCGTGTATGCGCCAGTGGATGACTCATAGGTATTCCAGTAATCATCTTCTCCTGCGAAGTAAGAGGCAGAGGCGCCGAGGTCAAGGGATATTTTGTTACTTAGTGCAATTGAATGGGCAAGGGTAAGGTTAATGTAGGTTCCTACATATTCATTTATATCACGGTAAATGGTAAGGACTGGTTTCAAAATAGTATCATAGGCAAGGGATATAAAAAACTCTTCTGTCTCGGATGTATATTTTGTATTGTAGTAAATATAACCTCCGGTTAGCGAGAGCTTTCCTAGAGGATAGGTGTAACTCAGTATAAGGTCTACCTCATTGAAGCTCTTCTGGCCTTCTCTGTCAGGTACAAAGGACTGGGTCCTCTTTTCCTCTGTATCTATGTTTCCCCAGTATGTTGCGCTGAATCCCTTGTAGGAAATACTGACAGCAGGTTGCACTACAGCACTTGAGCCTATTTCGTAGCCCCTGAAAATATACCTGTTGTATACACCGATGGATGCACTGCCAGTAACCTTATCCTCACCATAGGATCTGACAGTAAAGATGGAAAGAGTAGCAATCACAAGAATTAATGTTTTAAATATTTTCATTGAGAAACCTCCTCATTTTATTGATGGGTGTAAAACACCCTTCAGATGGCTATTGATAGATAATTATTCACCTCATTTTTCGTCCACCTCCTTTCTTATACGGTATTTTTTTATTTTGTAGGCAATCATTCTTTCAGTTATACCAAGCTTCTTTGCTGCCTTTGCCATGACCCAGTTGCATTCTTTAAGGGCCTTGATTATTTCCTCCTTTTCGATCTCCTGAATCTTGTCTTTCAATGAAGACATCTTTATTTCCCCCTGTTTATTGATTAGCTAAAAATATGCCAGCTCAAATCTGATTGATTTTAAATGGAATTTTACGATGAAGATACTACAATTTTGTAGCTTCCTACAATTTTGTAGGATAGCAGTCTTACAGTGCGGCATTTACTCAGCTTTTGATATGTTATCTTTTATTGAAAAGATAGCATGCCTGGAAAGACAAACCTTTATTTCCTGCATTGCCTTGAGATTGAGTTTTTTGGACTTAGGGACTTCTATTTCTATGATTTTAGACGAACCTGCTGGCTTGAAAAGAACAGTACTGGTCCGGATCTTTGTAAATAATAATATTATTGTTCCCTGGATTAAATTGTCATAAGCGGTACTGTCATCAGTTAGAATCAGTATATCTTCAGGTCTAATACCGGCATAAAAGGCTTCTCCATCTTTTACATTTTCAGTAATTTCTGGCAGAACATTCAGAGATTTATTAAGGTCATGGCAGTAAATACTCTGGTGAGATATTTTTTTTGCTCTGAATAAGTTTCTGATGCCCAGAAATTCTGCAACAGATATGGACGCAGGTCTATTATATACTTCATTAATATTGCCTGTCTGATGAATCTTTCCATTTAACATTATGCTTATACTGTCGGCAAGAAAGAATGCCTCATCAAGGTCGTGAGTGACCAGGAGTACTGTTAAACCGTATATTTTCTGTAAGTCTTTCATTATAAACCATAATTCCTTTCTCATACCTTCATGAAGTGCTGAAAAAGGTTCATCAAGTATCAGATATCTATAACCTGGTGCAAGCGCACGGATAAGAGCAATTCTCTGTTTTTCGCCTCCGCTGAGGCCAGCAGCTTTTCTTTTAAAAAGATTTTTTATGCCAAGCTGTTCTGCGAGTTCCAGAACTGCCTCAGCTCTTTTCTTTTTGTCTTTCACTCTGCCATGTTTGATGCCATAAAATATATTTTCCTCAACAGTCATATGAGGAAAAATTGCAAGATCCTGAGGCACATAAGAAAATTCTCTTTCATGGACAGGGAGACTTGTAATATCCTTGCCATCAAGGAATATCTTACCTCTCATTACCTTTCGAAGTCCGATTAATGCTTCAAGTAATGTGGTTTTACCACATCCCGTTGGTCCTATAAGAGCGTGACATGAACCATTTTGAATATTAATGGATATATCCTCAAGAGAAAATCCTTTAACATTTACCCAAATATCCTTTATTTCAATCATTTGCCACCTTTTTAACAGTCAATATCCTTACTCCATAAAGGGTTCCAAGACCGATAAAAATCAGTATGATTATAAGAATTACCGTTTCCTCAATCTCAGCATTAGATAGTCTCATGAATATGGCTACAGGCAGGGTTTCTGTCTTCATTGCCATGGAGCCGGCAATTGTAATGGTAGCACCAAATTCACCTATAGCCTTAGACCACACAAGGACAGAAGCAGCTAAAATTCCTTTTTTTGTTAATGGAAGTGTTACAGTTAAAAATGCTCTAAAAGGCTTGGCTCCAAGTGAACGAGCCACATCTTCATACCTGATCGGTATCTCATCCATGGCAGCCTTTATCAATCTTACACCCACACCCGCAGTTGTAAAGAACTGGGCAATTACTATACCATTTACAGTAAAGACAAATTGTGTCCAGTTATTCTGAATCCATGTACCGATTGGATTATTGAAGAATATTAGAAGCATGGCACCCAATGCGGCAGGGGAAACAATCATAGGAAGCTCAAGGATTGTATCAATTATATCTCTGCCTCTAAAATTGTATCTTGAAAGGGCATAGGCAGCAGGAAGTGATAAAAAAATAGACAGAGCGGTCGCTACTGTTGCAGCAAAGATACTAAGCCTTATTGAATAAAGTGTTCTCTCAGAGGTAAGTGTATCAATAAATATATCTATTTCATAAAAATAAAAAAGAGAGAGCACAAGCCCCGCATAGAGCGTGAATACTGACAAAGCAAAGATTATTGAAAGTCTCTTGAATGTCACTTCTTGAGCCATTCATCTGGAATAATATACTGTCCGCCTATTGGTTTTTTTTCACCTATCCATGAAAAGGCCTCGTGAGCTGTAATGAAGTAGTTGTATTTTCTGAATACCGCCTTTCCCTCGTTTGATAAAAGGAAATTTATAAATTTCTCCGCAGCAGACCTGTTTTTTGTGAATTTTGATATAGCTATGGGAATGTATCCAATACGCAGGATCTCAGACCTTTTTAATGGTACAGTTTCTATTCTTTCAGGATCCCAGTCTTCAAAAACACTCCAGCCTATCACGGCATCTGCTGCTCCTAAGGAGATTACAGTTGCAGTTTTTTCACAGCTTTCGGTGTAATTTATTAGATTCTTTCTGAATTGATTTTTTTCTTCATGAGTAAAATTTTTTTCTATGATCTCAATTGCATATGCTCCAAGACATACACCCTCAGGGTTTGAAAGAGCTATTTTTAGACCGGGTTTTGTCAAATCCTTGAGTGATCTTATATTTTTTGGATTTCCTTTCCTCACATTTATGGCCGGAACAAGATAAACAACAGGTCTTTCTGACCCAGGAAATATAACATCCTTTTTCCTGGCGATTTCCATATAATCCGATGAACCTGGAAAATAAATGTCTCCCTTTTTATTCAATATCATCTGAGAGAGTAGGAATCCCGAACCCCCAAAGATCAGATTCACTTTTATGCCTGTTTTTTTCTCAAAAATCTTTGCTGCTTCCTCTGTTGGTGGCCTGCTAGCAGAACCTGCAAATACCATAATCTCTTCTGCCTTCGATTCAGGAACTCCTACTAACATACATTCTGAAATCAAATAAAATATGATGAGCATAAATGAAATTCTTTTTTTCAGACTCATGACCTTACTCCTTTACTTATAAATGCCGCAGATACTGCAATTTTTGTCTCTCCGTATTCTGAGCTTCTTAAATTCCATTGATGAAGCATTGAAAAAGAGCATCTCCGAAATTAAAGGTCTTGCAAAGCCGGTGAGGAGCTTGATTGCCTCAATAGCCATAATACATCCGAGCATTCCAGACACAGCACCAAGGACTGGAAAACCGAGTTCCTTCCATTCAGGATCGTCCTCGGGGTAAATACAGTTGAGACAGGGAGTTATACCTCTTAAAACATTAAAAATATATCCATCCATTCCATTCATTGCTGCCTCAATAACGGGAATGTTTTTTCTGATACAGGCATTATTTAAAATCCTCCGTTCATAGAAATTAGGTCTAGCTGATAGAGCGATGTTCACTCCATCAAGGAATTTATCCACATTTTTATCAGATATCCTCTCATCCTCTATTTCTATCTCAACATGGGGATTTATCTCCCTTAAAGTCATCCTGGCCTGTAATACCCTGCTTTTACCTATCCAGCCCTGCCTCATTAGTATCTGTCTGTTCATGTTCGATAAAGTTAGATTTCCATGATGCACTAACACAAGCCTGCCTATTCCTGCAACTGCAAGATACATGGCAGCTGTACCACCAAGACCTCCAATTCCTGCAACAAGAGCTGTTGAATTTTTCAATTTTTCCTGGTGCTCCTTGGTGAAGCCATTGAGCATCAGCTGGCGTCTGTAACGTTCAAGCTCTATTTCATTCAGTAGCTTTTTCATAAAATCTTTTATATAATCATCTCAGAATATTCCTCGCCGATTTTTGCATGGAGAACCTCGAGCTCCATATCTTTATCTTCTGTTAAAGTCCCGCATGCATCAGCTCTGCAATGTCTGCAGTGGGTCATCTGTGAGATATAACTTTTGCATTTATTCCTAGTATTTGAAATATCTTCTCGTGATGGCCTTTTAAGATTTGAGAATTCTGCCTGTGGAATCAATGGAATTATGTTCATTAAACTTGCTCCCCTCAGTCCGGCCAGCCAGGCAATAAGTGGTATTTCAGAGTCATTTATGCCAGGAATTAAAACACTGTTTATTTTAACAATCAGACCGGCCTGAACAGCCTTCCTCAGACCATTCCACTGATTGCAGAGAATGCATTCAGCAGCCTCTCTTCCTTCAAGCCTTTTATTCTTGTAAAGCACCCAGGAATAAATTTTTTCAGCTGTTTCAGGTAGTACAGCATTGATGGTTATGGTAAGGCTCCTTACCCCGTTTATAAGGAGATCTTCCAGTCTTTCTGGTAGATAAAGACCATTTGTTGACAGACACAGTATCAGGTCTGGAAATTCCCTGTGTATTGCCTTTAGTGTGTGAAAGGTACTATCATTTGCCAGGGGATCACCGGGACCTGCAATTCCTATTACGCTTATTTTCTCATTTCTGTTTACAAGTATCCTTACCCTTTCAAGTGCTTCTTCAGGTGAGAGTACCCTGCTCGTAATTCCAGGTCTGGATTCATTAACACAATCATATTTCCTTATACAGTATCTGCACTTAATATTACAGAGAGGTGCAACAGGAAGGTGTATCCTTGCCAGCCTGCTGTGTGCTTCCCGGGTAAAACAGGGATGACTGTTAATAAAATCATTTTTTTTATCTCTTCTTTGAATCTGTAACATATCTACCGCCTCCTTTTTAACTAAGCTTGCAAAAATTATGCCTATATAAAGGCTAAAAAAAGAAGAGGGTAGACTTACTTTTTAACATTTATGTATAAAATTAATACAATTTTGTAAAGATATTCTGTCAATCTTAGGGAGGGAAGATTTGAATTATCCTTGGCCCTGGCTGGATAAATTTACAAAGTTAAATATCAAAAGACATAACGCTTCTTAAGTTTTAAGGATCTGGATAAAAAGCGGAGGAAGAGGCATTAAATAATTGCCTCTTCACCCCTTTCACCGGTCCTTACCCTGAAGGCGTTTTCAACAGGAGATATAAATATTTTACCGTCTCCATGTTTGCCTGTCTGATTTACTTTTATAATTGAATCTACAACACTTCTTACCATAACATCAGGTACCACTATTGTTAACATTCTTTTTGGTACATAGAGCACGACCTTAGGTAATGTATGTTCCAGGGCATAAGTTGAGGGTGTTGGTTTCAGTTTCACACCAGTAAAAAAACTTTCCGGCATCTCCGGATCAACTGCATCGGCCTCTGACATCATCTCACCTCTCTTTATGACTCCTCTCTGTTTTCCCCGGCCTTCCACACTCTGGATGGTCATAGAGGGTAAGCCAAGCTCTTCCAGTGCTCTTTTCGTTTCCTGTAGTTTGTCTCGTCTTATAATTGCTATTATTTCTTTCATAATTCTGCCTCCCCGGTTCTTACAGTATAGGCAGCCTCTACAGGGCTAACAAATATCTTGCCGTCTCCTATAAATCCAGTTCTTGCCTTGTCTTTAATTATCTGGACAACCTTTTCCACATTTTCATCTTCAACTACCATCATTATAAGTGTTTTTGGAAGTTCATCATAGTGAACAGGTCCTACCTGAAGACCCTTTTGTTTACCTCTGCCAAAAACCGGCATCTTTGTAAGAGATGGAAAACCGGCACCTTCAAGTGCTAGCACCACCTCCTGCTCCTTTTCTGGTCTTATGAATGCTCTGATCATCTTCATAATCTTCCTCCTTTTAAAGAAATTATTGCTCCTTAAGAGCCTTTTTTAGCCAGGGTGGCGGCGATTTCTTTATACTTTCTAAAAGTTTTTCTATTGTTTCCTTTATGGTAGCTGAATCCTTTATTTTCACAGGCATTATGCCCTTATTTATCAACCTTGCTGCAGATGGTGGACCTATTTCGGAAAAATATATGATCTTGCAATCCTTCAGCCTTTCAATTTTTGCTTCAACCCTATTACTGTGTATTTCTCCCATTCCTTTTGATTCTTCAATGTAACTGTCCCTTCCTTCAGAAAATTTTCTCATCTCAACAAAGGTATAACCATCCTCCCTCAGTTCATAAATTGCAAACATCCCAGCCCTTCCGAAATGTTCATTCACATAAATTCCATCTGTTGTTGCAAAGGCTACTTTCATTTATGTACCTCCCTTATAAATATGTTTGCCAGATCGTTTATTATGGATAATGCTCCTCTGTATCCTATAGTCAGCTTATGAGTGTTTCCAAGTGATTTATAAACAGGGAATCCCATCTCGTACAGAGGAATGCCAAGCTCTTTAGCTTTTTCCTCTGCATGGGAATTTGATATTATTAGATCAAACTCTCCTTTGATATCAAAGATGCTTCCGATCAGTACTCTTTTTGTCTTAATCCTTTCAGCACAGGAAAGATTCGATGGAATTACAGTAAGCTCTACTTCAAGACCTGCTTCATCAAGTAATTCTGATATATGTAGAGTAGAGTCAGATTCAAGAGCAAGGCACACCTTCTTACCAGCAAGATAAAAGTGCCCATCCCTCATTGCATCTATCAGAATCCTTTTCTGCCGTTCGTATTTATGCGGGATTTCCTTTCCGCTAATTACTGAAAGCGTCTTTAAGAAAAGATTAAAATCCTTCATACTCATAAGACTTTCAAAAACCATGTATTCAATGTTAAATTTTTCTTTTAGTATCCTTGCGGCAGGCTCTAAACTTGCTCCTATTACAATAGTGAATTCGGAATCACCCATAGTCCTTATCTGATCAATTCTAGTACCACCAGTAGCAAGGCTCGAAAAACCTTCCCTGCTTCCATCAAGTGCTGAAAGGTCAGGCAGTATTACAGGTTCAAGTCCGAAGGATTCAATGATGTCCCTTAATTCGGTATAGTCCAGTGGTGTGAGATGCAAACCTCCCAGTACATTGATCTGACCTCTCTTAGTCCTTCCACCTGAAGATGCCAGGCTTACCATGCTTTCTACTGCCTTTGCATAACCGGTCTCAAGTCCTCCCTCATAGTCAGGTGTTGATAGATAAATTATCTCACTATCATTTTTGACCATTTTTAATTTTTTTATTGAGCTTAATATGTCTTCGCCCTTTACATCAGTAAGAGCTGATGTTAATATAGCAACAAGATCCGGGCTGTTCTTTTCAAGTATCTTTTTTAATGTTCCGATTAACTTTTCTTCGCTGTCCATCACAACATCTTCTACAAAAAGTTTTGTGCTTACAAGTGAGACAGGCTCCTTAAAATGTTTTGTTAGAAGAACCTTTGCCAGAAAGGTGCATCCCTGGGCACCGTGAATCACCGGTAAGGCTCTGTCTATCCCTT
Organism: Thermodesulfovibrionales bacterium; assembly: GCA_026417875.1. Classification (NCBI taxonomy): domain Bacteria; kingdom Pseudomonadati; phylum Nitrospirota; class Thermodesulfovibrionia; order Thermodesulfovibrionales; species Thermodesulfovibrionales bacterium. The sequence goes on from JAOACK010000038.1 coordinate 14,806, forward strand.
GAAGAGCCATTACCGCACCTAAGGACTGGGAATGCTTGAGTGGATTGATATCTACTTTCTTTTCAGGGTTTTCAATTACAGTATTCCTTATCTTTGTCTTTCTGCTGTAAAAAGATAAAGAATTACTTATTGAGTCAGCCAGATTAACCAGTCCTCTGTATCCTGCATATGCTCTGTGCCTTTCCTGATTTACATCAACAAAGGGAAAACCTTCTTTTATGGCAAGATACTGATTGCGTCCGCCTGCAATAAGCATGTCAGCTCCTCTTTCCCTCATTATCTTTACGAGGTTCGAGGGTGTGACATCTTCAATAAGAATTGACTGATCCTGAAGGATGTTTTTCATCTTTTCTTCGTCTTCAAAGGTGCTCTTTTTTGTTCCAACGGCAACAACATTAATGCCGAGATCCATGAGAGCTGATATAAAGGACCAGCTCTTCACACCGCCTGTATAGAGAACAGCCTTTTTGCCTTTAAGATTGCTGTATTGACTTAGTTTTTCCTCAAGAGCTCTTTCTTCCCTCAATATGATCTTTTCTACTCTATCCTCAATTTTTAATTCTCTGGCTATGAGCCTCAATGCCCTTGACATTTCTGTCTTGCCAAAGAAGGATACTTCCACATAGGGTATGCCATATCTCTTTTCCATCTCCCGGGCAACATTTATCAATGCCCGGCTGCATACCAGAACATTGAGCCTTGCCCTGTGTGCATATGTTATCTCTTTAAATGTGGAATCACCTGTTATTCTTGAAAGAATCCTTATACCAGCTTCCCTCAGGATCGGTTCCACATACCAGAGGTCTCCGGCTATGTTATACTCGCCAATTAGATTTATATCAAGATCAGTTGTAAAATCCGGTTCACCCGTGCCTATTACATGGTCGAGGAGGACATCCCCGGCAATTCTGTTGCCGAGATTCTTTGGTCCAAGAAAACCCGGAGCATTTACCGGTATGACCCTTATACCTGTGTCCGTCTCAGCCTTTTTACAGACAGCCTCAATATTTTCTCCTATAAGGCCGCTCACACAGGTGCTGTAAACAAATATTGCATTTGGTCTCAATTCTTTGAATACATCCAATATCGCATTATATAGTTTTTCATCTGAACCGAATACAATATCCAGCTCTGCCATGTCTGTGGTAAAGCCCATTTTGTGGAATCTTGCCTTTGTAGATAAAGTACCTCTTCCTTCCCAGGAATTTGAACAGCATCCGATAGGACCATGTATGATATGGGCACTGTCAGCTATGGGTTGCAGTACTATCAAAGCACCATCAAAGGCGCAGGACTCTCCACCCCTGGTCCTGCAGACCTTTTCTCTTTTCTCTCTTTTACATTCACTTTCAATAAATCTGTCTATAGCCTTAAGCATCTTCTTCCTACCTTATTACGTCAAAGCTTGTTGTATTTATAGTCTTTCTATCCATCTCATCAAGAACTGTGTTGACTATCCAGTTAAGTAAGTTTATTGCACCCTTATATCCAATAATAGGGTATCTGTGAAGATGATGTCTGTCAAAGATCGGAAAACCGATTCTTATCAGAGGAGTCCCTGTATCCCTCCATAAAAACTTTGCATAGGAGTTTCCTATAAGAAAATCGACAGGCTCCAGAAAGAGTAAGGATCTCAGATGCCACATGTCCTTGCCAGCATGGACCTTGCCTTCTCTTCCAAAGGGAGACTCGCTGAGGACTCTGTAGGCTTCGTCCTCAAAATCCTTATCACCATTCGTGCAGAGTATATGCACAGGTATGCCTCCCATTTCCATCAGAAAACTGATCAGTCCTAGTAATAGATCAGGATCTCCCACAAGGGCAAATCTCTTGCCGTATATGTACTGATATGAGTCTACCATGGCATCAATAGCCCTGCCTCTTTCATCTTCTATCTCCTGAGGTATGGATTTACCTGTAACGTGAGATACCAGTTCAAGAAATCTATCCGTATTTTTTATTCCGATGGGTGCTGGTATCGCCTGAAATTCCTGATTCCAAACCTCTCTTATGAATTCCCCTGTTTTTTGTGTAGAAAATTTCTGTAATGCAATTGTTTGAATTGAGTTTATAGAATCAGCTGCATCTTTTAGGGAAGTTCCACCTGGATACATTCTGTATTCACCTGTATTAGGTGAATCAAGAACATCGCCTACATCAGCAAGCACTGTATGTTCTACATTCATCAGTGTGAGTAACCTCTTTATTTCTCTGTAATTACCAGTATAGGTATCAAAGCCAGGAATGATATTTATTTTCTTATTAGGGTTTCTCTTGACACCCTCGGTAAGATAACTAAGTATTCCTTTCATCATATTGTCATAACCGTTTATATGGGAGCCAACAAAACTGGGTGTATGGGCAAAGGGTACTGGCAGATCAGCAGGAATAACACCTTGATCTTTTGCCTTTTTTATAAAGGCATTCAGATCATCACCGATTACCTCTGCCATGCAGGTGGTTGAGACTGCTATCATCTTTGGTTTATAAATCCTGTAGGCATTCTCTAGACCCTCTATCATGTTATTCAGGCCACCAAAAACAGCTGCATCCTCTGTCATGGATGTTGATACTGCAGCTACAGGTTCCTTGAAGTGTCTGCTAAAATGGCTTCTGAAATAGGCAACACATCCCTGTGAGCCATGGACGAATGGCAGCGTGCCTTCAAATCCGAGTGCGCAGAGAACAGCTCCAAGAGGCTGACAGGCTTTCGCAGGATTGATTGTAAGAGCCTCACGAGCAAAATTTTTATCTTTATACTCCTCTGTTTTAGTCCATTCAAGTACTCTCTCTACTTCCTGATCTGGAGAGGGCTTTTCGAACTCACGCTTCCTTACAAACTGTTCAGTGTACTCCTGATTTTTAAAAAGTTCTATGTGATCTATTATTCTTAATTTCTTCATCTCCTCCTCCTTATCAAGTTCCATACAGGGCTGTTAATAGCCATATCCATATCTCTGGCAAATACTGGAAATCCATCAAAACCGTGATAGGGCCCTGAGTAATCCCAGGAATGCATCTGCCTGAATGGCATACCCATCTTGTGGTAAGTGTATTTTTCCTTTATCCCTGAGCCTATAAGATCTGGTTTTAATCTTTTTGAGAACTCCTCCAGCTCATAGGGAGTTGCATCATCGTATATTAGGGCTCCCTCTTTCAGTTCAGGATATGTTCTTTTATAATCATCGCTATGACCAAATTCATAACCTGTTGCAATTACCTCCATCCCAAGATCTTCATAGGCGCCAATGACGTGCCTAGGTCTCAGCCCACCCACGTATAACATTACTGTCTTTCCTTCAAGCCTCGGCCTGTATTCCTCAATAACCCTGTCCATCAGTGGCTTGTACTTTGCTATTAGTGCCTCTGCTTTTTCTTTTATATAGTCGTCAAAATAAGAGGCTATTTTTCTGATACTTTCATAAATCTTTGTAGGTCCAAAAAAGTTGTATTCTACCCAGGGGATTCCATATGTCTCTTCCATGTGTCTGCATATGTAGTTCATGGATCGGTAGCAATGTATTAAATTGAGTTTTGCTTTACTTGCAATTTTCAGCTCATTGATTGTTGCATCACCCGACCACTGAGCAATCACCCTCAGGCCCATCTCTTCCAGAATCTTTCTGGATGCCCAGGCATCACCGCCAATGTTATAGTCACCTATCAGGTTTACATCATAGGGAGTTGATTTATCTAAATCCCCTTTGTCTAGGACATAGTCTTTAATACTGTCATTTGCTATATGGTGTCCGAGAGACTGACTCACACCCCTGAAGCCTTCACACCTGACAGGCACTACAGGTACTGTCTCTT